>JAKEEX010000284.1 GCA_022616315.1 Myxococcaceae bacterium | reverse complement strand
GGCCCGCGCTGCCCGAGCTGCGGGGAGCGACGCGGCAGCTGCTCGAGCGGCTCGTCGTGACGCCCCTGTCACAGCTGGGTCGGATGAAGCGGCTGCGGGGTGCCGACCGACTGCGACGTCTCCTCACCGGCGGTAGGTAGCCCTCCAGGCGGAGGGGCGTGTTGAACAGGACGCCTGTGCGCCCTTTCTCCAGGCCACCCTGTCGGCGTATGAGAGGGCCCGACCATGCGCATCTCCGTCATCGGCACCGGCTACGTGGGCCTCGTTGCAGGCACCTGCTTCGCAGACAGCGGCAACGACGTCGCCTGCGTGGACATCAACCCCGCGAAGATCGACGCCCTCAACGCAGGGCAAATCCCCATCTACGAGCCGGGCCTGGAGGAGCTCGTCCGCCGCAACGTGAGGGATGGGCGCCTCACCTTCACCACGGACGTCACCGAGGCGGTGGGCAAGTCCCAGGTCGTCTTCATCGCAGTGGGCACGCCCGAGGGCGAGAGCGGGGACGCGGACCTGAAGTACGTGCTGGCCGCCGCCGAGTCGATTGGCAGGGCCATGCGCGGCTACACGGTGGTGGTGGACAAGTCCACGGTGCCCGTGGGCACGGCGGCGAAGGTGGCGGCCGTCATCCGCGGCGTCACTCAGGCCGAGTTCGACGTCGTCTCCAACCCGGAGTTCCTCAAGGAGGGGGCGGCGCTCGAGGACTTCCTCAAGCCGGACAGGATTGTCATCGGCACCGAGTCCGAGAGGGCGCGCGCCCTCATGGGGCAGCTGTACGCGCCCTTCGTGCGCACCGAGGCCCCCATCCTCTTCATGGACGCCGAGTCTGCGGAGCTGACGAAGTACGCGGCCAACGCCATGCTGGCCGTGCGCATCAGCTTCATGAACGACATGGCCGCCCTGTGCGAGAAGGTGGGGGCGGACGTGGACATGGTGCGCAAGGGCATGGGGGCCGACAGGCGCATCGGCTACCCCTTCCTCTTCCCCGGCGTGGGCTACGGCGGCAGCTGCTTCCCCAAGGACGTGAAGGCCCTGGTGGCCACCGCGCGGGACTTCGGCATCGAGTTCGACCTGCTGCGTGCGGTGGAGCGCACCAACGAGCGGCAGAAGAAGCTGCTGGTGCACAAGATGGTGAAGCACTTCGGTGGCAGCCTCGAGGGCAAGCGCATCGGCGTGTGGGGCCTGGCCTTCAAGCCCAAGACGGACGACATGCGCGAGGCGCCGAGCGTCGAGGTGATCGAGGGCCTCATCGGCAAGGGCGCGAAGGTGGTGGCGCATGACCCGGTGGCCACGGAGGTGGCGCGCCGGACTCTGGGGGACAGGCTCGAGTACGCGCCGACGCCCTATGCCGCGGTGGAGGGGGTGGACGCGCTGTGCGTGGTGACGGAGTGGAACGAGTTCCGCCACCCGGACTTCGAGCGGATGAAGGCCCTCATGAAGACGCCCGTCGTCTTCGACGGCCGCAACATCTACAACCCCCACCAGCTGCGGGAGCTGGGCTTCACCTACTTCGGCATCGGCCGCAGGTGAGGCGCCCTTGGCTTCGCGCGCCTACTCGCGTGCGAGACCGCAGGCCTCCTTACCATCGGGCGTGTCGAGGTTCTCGCACACGCACGTCTCGAGCTTCGCCGTGCAGGTGGCCTCGTCGTCCACGGTGAGCGGGGGCGCCGCGGCCTCGTTCTGCGCCACGGCCCGGAGGCACGCCTCACGCTCACCCGTGGTCGGCTTGCACTCGCAGAGCTTCTCGCTGAGGGCGCGGCAGCTGCTTTTGCAGCCGGTGAGGGTGACGAGCGAGAGCGGGAGGCACAGGGCTAGGACGTGAAGGGTACGCATGGCAGGGGGTGCACCATGCCATGCCATCGGCCCATTTCAAGGCGCGGATCGGGTGAATGGCCTGGCTGGCCGCCTGCTGGCTTGCGGCCTGGGTGCGGGTGTCGTGTCATGCAGGAGGCAACTTCCGTTGCGCAGCCCCCTCACCCTGTCCCTCTCCCAGGGGGAGAGGGGATTGGTGCATGAGCCCGTCCTCCTCACGCACAGTGCGTCGCCTCCGCGCAGCGGAAGCAGTCCTGGTGGCCTTGCTGGCCTTCGGGCCGCTTGCGCTCGGGAGTGCGCCGACGTGGGTGCTCGGGCCGTGCTGCGGACTGGCGTTCCTCGCGCTGGGGCTCGCGCTCGCAGACGCGCGGCGTGAAGGGCAGCGACTCCAGCTGCCCCTGTTCGCGTGCGTCCTCGCGCTGGGCGTCGTCACCTGTGCGGTGCAGCTGGTGCCTCTGCCTCCCGGACTCCTCGCGCTCCTGAGCCCCCGCGGTGCAGAGGTGGTGTCCCTCGCGCTCGAGCCACTGGGGCTTCCCGTCGTGCGGCCCGTGAGCCTGGACCCGCCAGCCACCTGGCGCGAGCTGTCCAAGGGCCTGGCGGCGCTGGCGGTGTTCGTCACGGCCGCGCACCTCGCGTCCTCGCGGACGGTGCGGCGGTGGCTGCTCATGGCGCTCGCGCTCAGCGGTGCGGCCGTCGCCCTCGTGGGTGTCTTCCACTGGGCCGCGGGATTGGACGCGCTCCTCGGCGTCTTCCGCTTCCGCGAAGCGGTGCCGGGATTCCTCACACCGTTCGGGAACCCCAACCACCTCGCGGGCTACCTCGGGCTGACGGGGACCGTGGCGCTGGGACTCGCGCTCTGCGCCCGCGAGCGCTGGCGTCAGGTGATGTGGGGCAGTGCGGCCGTGGTCTGCGCGGTGGGGGTGCTGTCCTCCCTCTCACGCGGAGGGATCCTCTGCTGGGTCTTCGGCCAGCTTCTCCTCGCGGCGCTGCTGCGTCGTGCGCGACGCGTCCAGGGGGGCCGTGCGGGGGAGAGCATCCCGTTCCACCTGCGGGCGGGGGGGGCGGTGGTCTTCCTCGGAGCGCTCTGCGTCGGCGGGCTCTATGCGAGCGAGCGCCTCGTGTCCGAGCTGGCCACGTTGCGGGGCGAGCGGGGACTCGAGCCGGGGAAGCTGGAGCTCTGGCCCATGTTCGCGCGTGCGGCGGGTGAGTTCCTTCCGCTGGGCATGGGGCGCGGCGCGTTCGAGGCCGCCTTCCCGCGCTTCCACACGGAGCTGTGGGCCCAGACGTTCACCCACCCGGAGAACGTGGTGCTCCAGCTCGTTGCGGAGCAGGGGCTGCTCGTCGGTGTCGCGCTGCTGGTGGGTGCCGTCGTCT
>JAKEEX010000283.1 GCA_022616315.1 Myxococcaceae bacterium | reverse complement strand
CCTTCTCCACGGTTGCGCCGGGCTACTACGGCAAGATGGTGGACACCGGTGGCACACGGTGGGAGCGCCTCGAGGAGAACCTGCCGGACAGCAGCCGCATGGAGCAGGGCCGCGAGGACGCGCTCGTGGCCAGCGTCAGCGGCGCGGGCAGGCCCTACACGGACGTCGTGTACCTGCCGCGTGGCCCCGGCGTGCGCAGCCCCTACACGCTCACCGAGACGGACGGCTACGACTTCTACAGCCGCGTCCACGAGGTGGGGCACTTCTGGGACCAGGTCGCCGCGATGAACGCGCTCACCAGCAGCACCACGAGCTTCCTCGGCGTGGACCGCGGCTCGGACGCGCTGAAGTACTCGCTGCCCTACTTCATCACCTTCTCCAAGGAGCTCTCCCGCGCCTTCAGCGGGGTGTGGACGGAGGATGCGAGCGCGCTTGCGCCCACTCTCGTCAAGCGTGAGGGGAGGCTGGCGGAGGTGGCGGCGCCGGTGCAGGTGAGGGCCGAGGACTACCTCGCGGGCTTCGTCTATCCGCCCGCCCCGGCGCCGGGAGCAGGGCCCGTGGAGCGCGCGGTGAGTCGCCCGACGTGGGGCACGCGCTACTACGCGGAGCTCTTCGGCATGTCCTTCTTCACGGAGAACTTCAACCAGGACTTCGCCACCCAGAACCAGGTCTTCATCCTCGGCTCGGGGGACAGCGTGGAGCCCATCACCGGCTACAAGCAGGTGAAGTACGCGGACCGCTTCGGAGGCGGCTTCTCGTACGCGGCGCTCTGCAAGCTCTCCATTCCGACCGACGTCAACTCCGCCTGCGTCCAGCCGCCCGCGGCCGCCACCATGGTGCTGCGCGCGGAGCAGCTCGCCACCCAGATGGACGCGGAGACGGACGCCGGGAAGAGGGCCGCGCTCGAGGCCGAGCTTCGCGAGACGGAGCGCAGCCTGGACATCATGCGAGGCCTCTACGGCGTGTTCGGCCGCGTGCTCTGACGGCGAGCCCACTCGCACCGGGAGTGCTCAGGCAACCTGTGCTCTCCCGCACCGAGTGGGCCCGACCGAGCCCTCTCCATCCTCACCCCGTCCCTCTCCCTCCGGGAGAGGGACGGGGTGAGGGCCATATGCAACCGGACGAGCTGGAAGTTCAGAGACACCTCGTCCGTTTGCTGGACCCCCAGATGGATTCGCAGCTCCGCAGGAACGCGGAGCCGCGTCACTCCGTGTCGAGAACCACCCTGTCCAACCCCGCCGCGTCCCCACCTGAGAGCCCACCGAACTTCTCTCCCGCGGACATCCGGCGCCTGCGAAGCGCGCTGAGTCGGCCACAGTTCGGCGCACTGCTCGGGGTGTCGCCGAACACTGTCTACCGGTGGGAGCTCCCCCCGGAGAACCCGCACCACCTCACACCCTCTCCTGCAGCGCGCCGCGGGCTGGCGCGACTGGCGGAGGGGGGCGTGCTTGCGCCTGTGTCGCGCGGAGCGGCGGTCGTGGCGGCACCGACGGCACCGCACCCCATCCTCTGGGGCGGCTCCGTTCTGGAGCGCGGCCCTCTGGCGGAGCTCTACGCCCACGTGGTGGATTCGCGCTACGCCGAGGCCCGGAGGGCTCTCGCTGCGCTGGACACTCGCGTGCTCTCACCTGACGCGCAGGCCGAGGCCGCGGCGCTCGAGGCGCGCTGTGCCCTCCTGGGCCGGGGGGATGCACATTGCGCGCTCGGGGCGCTCGAGCCGTGGGCAACCCCGGAGCGTCGCGCCCAGCTGTCCTCGCACGCCTCCGCGCTGGTGAGCCTGTGGCAGGGCGTCGCGCTGGGTTGGCCGGACGGGCGCCACCACGACCCGGAGCGGGCGCTCGCCCAGTTCCTCGGGGCGCGCGCGGAGATGGCGCGCATGGACGAGCGCGGCTCCGTCTTCTGGGCGGAGATGGGGATGGGGCTGACGCACTGGTCATGCGGTGACATCCGGGAGGCGCGGCGCCACTTCCACGAGGCGCTGACGTGCGACTCCGAGGGCGCGCGCACCGCCTGGCGGACCTGGCGCGAGGAGGCCGCCGGGCACGTGGCCCGGCTGGACCACGACTTCCGGCGCGCCATCCACGAGTACGGTCGGATGTTGCCGCTGGCCGCCACCCGCGACGACCGCTATGCACGCGCGCGCGCGCTCGCCTTCATCTCCACGCGGCTCCTGGAGGCGGGGGAGCCCGCGCTGGCGGTGCTCGCTGCGGGGCGACAGGCCCAGGCGCTACACGAAGAGCTGGGCAGCCCGATGGACCACATCCTCACGCCCATGCTGCGCGGCATGGGCGAGGCGTACGTGGGACTGGGCCAGTTCGATGCGCTCCGGGCCCTGCTGGAGCCAGCGGTGGAGCGGCTGGAGGCGGTCGGCTATTCGCCCTATCTGGCCCGGGAGATCCTCGGTCGGGCCCTCCTGCGCGAGGGGGACACCGCGGGTGCGCGGCGGCAGCTCGAGGCGTGCCGCGCACTCACCGGCAAGATGGAACGCGCCTGGGGGCTGCTGCTCGCGGCCAAGCTGGAGGCCCTGGTACTGCTCGCGGAGGGTCGTCCGGAGGAATCCGTGGCAGCGTGGGAGCGGGCGCGCGAGGCGGCCGAGCCCTTCGTCAGCCTCCCCCTACTCGGCTGGATCGAGGCAGGCCGCAGCGAGGCGCTGGTGGAGGCAGGCCGGACGGCCGATGCGCGCGAGGCGCTCGACAGCGCCGAACGGGAGCTGGCCCAGGTGCGCTCCCCCTGGCTGAACTCGCTGCTGGCCCGGGCGCGCGCCCGCGTCCTCCACGCGGAGGGCAGGCTGGCGCTTGCGCGCGCACAGATGGCCCTGGCGGTGGACGCGTTCAACCACGCGGCGGACCCCTGGGAGGCGCAGCGGTGCCAGGAGCAGCTGGCGCGCTGGCCGCATCCGGAGGAGCCGCAGGGGGCGGCCATTCCTTCCATCGCGCTCGAGCGGCTGTGCAACCCGGTCCGGAGCGAGCCCGCGCACGTGCTCGGCGAGCTGTGCAGCGTGCTGCAAGAACTCCACCCGGGCTCAGCGGTGGGGGTGTACAGCCTGGCCGGCGAGCACGTGGCGGGGGACAGTTCCCTGTTGCTCTCCACTCGCCACGAGGTGGGCCTCTTCGGTGACCGGACGGAGCCGCGCTACCGGCTGTTGATGAACGGGCGCGAGCCGGCAGCCTTCGTGCGGCCCCTGCTGGCGGTGGTGGAGCTGGCCCTGAAGATGGCGCGCGACCGCGAGGGCACGGGTGCGGACCACGACGCGCAGGTGACCGAGCTCACCGAGGAGGGCCTGGTGGTGGGCAGCCCCTCCATGCGCCGGGTGATGGACGCCATCCGCCGGCTGAGCACCTCGCGCGCGACAGTGCTGGTGCAGGGCGAGAGCGGGGTGGGCAAGGAGCTGGTGGCCCGCGCCGTCCACAGGGTGAGCGGACGGTCCGGGCGCCTGGTGTCCTTCAACTGCGCCGCGGTGCCGCCCTCCCTCTTCGAGGCGCAGCTCTTCGGCCACGTGCGCGGCGCCTTCACGGGAGCAGACCGTGACGCGACCGGCTACGTGCGCGCAGCCCACGGCGGCACCCTCTTCCTCGACGAGGTGGGTGAGCTTCCCCGGGAGGTCCAGCCCAAGCTGCTCCGCTTCCTCGAGGCGGGTGAGGTGCACCCGGTGGGGGCCGAGCGCCCCGTGCAGGTGGACGTGCGCGTGGTGGCCGCCACGCACAGGGACTTGAAGGGGCTCGTGCGCGAGGGCCGCTTCCGCGAGGACCTCTACTACCGGATCAACGTGGTGCCGGTGCACGTGCCGCCCCTGCGCGAGCGCCCCGAGGAGATTCACCTCCTCGCACGGCACATCCTCCGGCTGCTCCGCGGACCGGATGCGCCCCGCCTCTCCGAGGACGCGCTCTCCGCCCTGACCTCGTTCTCGTGGCCGGGCAACGTGCGCCAGCTGCGCAACGAGCTGGAGCGCATCGTCGCGCTGCACGGCGGCGAGCGGGTCATCACGGCGGAGCTGCTCTCGCCCGCGGTGCGCGGGCACGGATAGCAAGCGCCACCGAACCCGTCTCTCTCGCTCTGCCCCACCTTCCCCTCTCCCTCTGGGAGAGGGACAGGGTGAGGGGGATGTGGCGAAGCGGCGCCCCCCCAAGCACCCGCCCGGGAGCCACGCTGCGCCCCCGGGGCACGCTCTCACGTCAGGGGACGCGAACCCGCACGTCCGGGTGGTACTGGAGCGACGGCCAGGCGACCACCGTGCCGTCGGCCTTGAGTGCCAACGAATGTGAGCCGCCGCCGAGTGTGGAGGGCAAGCCGCCGGCGTCGATTGCGATGACGCCCGTGAGCCCCGGCGGCACGTCGCTCAGGCCCAGCGCGCTGTCGCCCCAGGCCACGACGGTTCCGTCTCCCAGGAGCGCGAGGCTGCGGAAGTCACCGGCGGCGAGCGATACCACGTTGGTGAGCCCCGCTGGCGCCGTGAGCTCTCCCGCAGGGTTCGAGCCCCACCCGACGATGGCACCACCCGCCGTGAGCGCCACGTTGTGCCAGCTGCCAGCGGCCACTGCCACCGCATCCGTCAGAACCGCCGGGACGGAACGTTCACCGTACGCATTGCTTCCCCCCCATGCCACGACCGAGCCGTCACTCTTCATCACCACCGTGTGGTAGTCGCCTGCGGACAGCGCCACCACGCCGGTGAGCCCGGCCGGAACGGCGCACTGGCTCACGGAGTTGTTCCCCCAGCACACCACCGTGCCATCGGACTTGAGCGCGACGGTGTGGACACGCCCGGCGTCCAGCGCCACCACGTCGGTGAGGCCGGCCGGCACGGCGCACTGGTCCACCTGGTTGTTGCCCCAGCAAACCACCGTGCCGTCGGACTTGAGTGCGAGCGAGTGAAAGCCACCGGCCGCCACCTTGGTCACGTCACCGAGGCCCGCAGGTACGCCGAGCTGGCCGTAGGTGGCACTGCCCCAGTCGACCACGGTGCCGTCGGACCTGAGCGCCACATTGTGGGAGCCGCCCGCCGCGACGGCCGTCACGCCCGTGAGGCCCGCTGGCACTTCTCCCGCGCCGTTCGTGGTGCTCCCCCAGAGGACGAGGGTCCCGTCGGCCCTCAGCGCCGCGCTGTGATTCAGGCTGGCTGCGATGGCCACCACGCCGGTGAGCCCTGCGGGGACGTTGCACTGTCCCTGCGCGTTGTCACCCCAGGCAACGACGGTGCCGTCCGCCTTGAGCGCGAGCGTGTGCACGTAACCAGTCGCAATCTGCGTCACACCGCTGAGGCCCGGGGGTACGCCGAGCTGGTTCCAGTCGTCATTGCCCCAGGCGACGACGGTGCCGTCCGCCTTCAGCGCGACGCTGTGGATGTAGCCCGCGGACACGGCCACGACTTCGGTCAGGCCCACAGGAATCTGGCTGAATGAACCGCCGCCCCAGCCAACGATGGTACCGTCCGCCTTGAGCGCAAGCTTGTGGCCACCGCCCGCCGTCACTGCAACCACGCCCCTGAGCCCGGTGGGCGGCTGGGTCCATCCCTCGGGGCCCCACGTGACGACGGTGCCGTCCGCCTTCAGGGCGATGTTGTCGTAGTGGCCCGTGTCCACGGCGACCACATCGGTGAGCCCCGCTGGCACGTTCAACCCGCCCAGTTGTCACCCCAGGCGACGACGGTGCCGTCCGCTTGCAGGGCCACACTGTGGATGAAGGAGGCCGACGTCGACACCATACTGCCCAGCCCGGGCGGCACGGTCCGCTGGCCATAGTCGTCGTTGCCCCAGGCGACGAGGGTCCCATCCCCCGTCACCACGTGGGCCACGTTGTCGCTGAGGCTGAACGTCGCTGGCGCCAGCACGCGAACTGGCATCTCCACGGTCTGCGCGGGGGAGGCCACCACCACCTCGGCAACCGTGAATCCCAGCCGTGCCGTGGCGGGCACGCGCACCCGTACCTCGTCGTCCGCCCAGGAGAGGACCGTCTGTACGCTCGCCCCACCGACACGCACCACCGAGCCACCCTGTGCAGCACCGAAGCCGCTGCCACGCACCGTCAGCGCCCCGCCGCGCACGGCCAGGACGGGCACGTCCGGGGGGATCGCCTCGAGCGTGAGATTCACCGTGCTCGTCTCGTTCGCGGCCACGGTCACCTGTGCCTGGCCGTCCACGTAGCCGTCCTTCCGCGCAACCAGCGTGTGGCTCCCCGGGAGCACGCCCTGCAGAGTGAAGTCGCCGCTGACGTCGGTGACGGCCTGCCCGCTTTGGCCCTCCACGCTCACCGTGACACCCGAGTGGACGTTCGTTCCCTGCAGCAGGACCCTTCCCGACACGTTGCCGCGGTGGCTCGGAAGCGTGAGGTGAACCGAGGCCGTCTGGCCCGCGGTTACCACCACGTTGGCCTTCTTCGGGTGGTAGCCCACCTTCTCGGCATTGACCTCGTAGGGTCCTGGCGTCAGGTCATCCAGTGAGAAGTTCCGTTCGCATCCGTGGTCGCCTGTCCGGATCGGCCCGTGAGCGTGATCGTCACGCCCTCAGGGTTCGCCCCGTCCTCGAGGTGCACGACGCCGGACACGTTGCCCGCCTTCGGGGTCGTATCTGGCGGGTTGACCGTGCCCGGATCGCTGCACGCAGCGAACACGAGCCCTCCCAAGACTGCACACGTCCACAGAAGCCGCTGCATGAAGTCCCTCACCGCACCCCGCGCAGCGCGCACGGGACACGTCGTGCGCTGCGAGCCGGCCGCTCGCTTTGCCGTTGGTCCCTGGGTACAGGCCGGGGGTCCGTGACGGCAGTGCAAGATGCATGTCAAGGGAACGACACCGAGGCGTAGCTACGCGCTCACGGCCTCCAGCAGACGCACGCCTCGCGCAAGTGCCAGTCTCACCTGGGATTCGTGCATCCAGCCGGCGTGGGCATCGGGCACCGGCTCGTGGGAGGTCCGCTTCGCCCTTCATGGAAAGTTGAGCCCTGTCGAGAACGACTTCGGCGCGATCTCCTGCCTCCAAGGTCAGCAGGCGGGCGCAAGGCTGGAGGACTTCGGTGGAGAGCTGCCCAAGTCACTCCGGGCGCGCTGACGCCCTACTCCAGCTCCTCGAGCCGCGCCTCGATCTCCTCGGCCAGGCTCGCGTGGTTCTGGGCGAGCGCAGTGTCTCGGGCTCGCCCGAGCACCTCGCGCGCCTTCTGCGTCTCGCCCGCGCCGGCGTAGGCGTCCCCCAGCGACACCATGGCCGCGGCATACGTGGCATCCAGCCGCACCGCCGCCTCGAGGGCCCTGGCCGCCTCCGCGTAGCGGCGCTGCTCCAGGTAGTGCTTTCCAAGCGAGAAGTGGCCCATGGGGGAGTCGGGGTACTCCTGCACCATCTGGAGGAACATCTGCTCGCGGGGGTCGCTCATGCGCCGGCTTCCTGCGGCGAGCGGCCGGGGGAGTCAAGCAGGACGTGTGGCGCCCGCTGGTGGACGGAGGCGTGGCCCCGGGGGGTGCCGAGGGCTCGCGTCCCCGAAGTCCGTCGCCCATGGAGGCGGCCAGGTGCGCTAGAAGCGCCCCACGCGAGGGCTCCCCCCCGGAGCCCTCCTCCCCTTTCGGAAGAGGCCTGGTTTGGCAGCGAAGAAGAAGACGACCCGCGCGGCAGCGAAGAAGACGGCGACCCGGCGTCCGGCGGCCCGGAGCCCCCGCGCCACGACGGCGAAGAAGGCCACGCCGGCCCGGGCCCGCAAGCCAGTGGGCGCCCCGCGCAAGCATCCGGCGGTGAAGGTGAAGAAGCCCGCCGCGCGCAAGGTGGCCCCGGAGGTGGGGGCCCCGGCGGAGAACCCCGAGGCGCTGGCCCTGGCGCGGCGCGCTGCGGACCTCGTGGTGGACAAGAAGGGGACGGACGTCGTCATCCTCGACGTGCGCGGCCGCACCTCCTACGCAGACTATCTGGTGCTCGCCTCCGGCGAGTCCGAGCGCCACGTGGCGGCCCTCGCGGAGTCCGTGGAGGTGGAGCTGAAGAAGGAGAATCAGCGCGCCCTGTCCACCGAGGGGCACACCCCGGGGCAGTGGATCCTCATGGACTACGGGGACGTCGTGGTCCACCTGTTCGCCCAGGAGGCTCGCGCCTTCTATGACCTCGAGGGCGTCTGGCCGGACGTGCCCCGCGAGCAGGTGCAGGTGAGCGCCTGAAGCTGCGCGTCGCGTCCATCGGCAAGGACCGCTCGGGCCTCTTCGAGCCGGCGGTCCAGGCCTATGCGGCGCGGCTGAAGCACTACACGCGCTTCGAGCTCCTGGAGCTCCCGGAGGCGAAGGGCGCACGCACCCCCGAGCAGAGCCGTCAGAAGGAGGCCGAGGTGCTCCTCGCGAAGAGGGGGCCTCAGGACTGGCTGGTGGCGCTGGATGAGCGGGGACAGCTGCTCACCTCCGAGGAGCTGGCGCAGTTCCTCGGCAAGGCCCAGGTGGGCAGCCGCGACGTGCTGTGCGTCATCGGCGGAGACGAGGGCCTGGACGCGTCCGTGCGCGGGGCGGCGCACCTGGTGCTGTCCCTCTCGCGCATGACGCTGCCCCACCGGCTCGCTCGCGTGGTGCTCGTGGAGCAGCTCTACCGCGCCCTCACCCTGCTGCGCGGCGAGCCGTACCATAAGTGACTCGCGCTGCGGGCTTTTCGCGAGGGGTCTCGACGGCGACTCGTAATCGGGCACCGAGTGCCTTTGCGACCTTCTCGAGCGTGTCGATGGTGGGGTTGGCGTCCGGATTCTCCAGCTTCGCAATGGCTTGCTGGCTCACGCCTGCTCGCTTCGCCAGCGCCGATTGGGTGAGCCCTGCTTCGTGACGCGCGCGCCGCAGCTCGACCTGGAGAGCGAGCTTGGCTGCGATGTCCACCCACAGGACACTTTCGCCCTTGCCTACCCGGGGAGCACGCTTCGGGGGCGGTGGGGGCACGTCACCAGTCACGAGATGCGCCTCCAGCCATCCCTCGAGCGCCTCCTGTGCGAGCTCGGCAATGTCCTCGCCAGGCTGTGCAAACGTCTGGCATCCCGGAGCGTCAGGGAACTCCGCCAGAGTTGCCTTGCCTTCCTTCGATACAACGGCCGCGTAACGCATTCGATCCTCCACCCCTTCACAGCCCACGCAGGAGCGTCACTCCGCTTTGCCGCTCGATGCTCTTGAGCGTACCGATCGGGATGTCCCGGCGCGGGTGAATCACTGTCGCTGTGCCCTTCTTCGTCGGGTGCTTGAAATGGTGGTGGCTTCCCTTCACCCGGGCGAGCCTCCACCCGTCTGCCTCGAGCGCCCTGATGACCTCGCGCGAATCCATCCCCGGCCCCACAACTTTAAGGTTGTTACCCTCGTGCGGCTACCGCTGAGCGAGCACGCACCTCTCACCGAGTGTCACCTGGCAGGCTGACATCCCCGCTTGGGGCCGTTCTGAGGCAGGGGGCGTGGATCTTGGCAGGGAGGGCCGACCGGGTTGCCTCCAACCGCTGTGAAACCGCGGGCTCGTCCGGCCCCGGGCCATTCGGTTAGCGTGTCCCTCCATGGCGCTGGCGGACCTGGTAGACATCTTCTTCCCGCCCACGTGCGTGGGCTGTGCGCGCGTGTTGCCGGGGCGGGCGGCGTTCTGCGCCACGTGCGCGCCCGAGGTGGAGCGGGTGCCGTCCATTCACTGCCTCCGTTGCTGCGAGCCGGGTGTGTTCAAGGAGGACGTGTGCCCGCGGTGCCACCTGCGCCCGCCTCCGTTCTCGCGGGCGTTCGCTCCATTCGCGCACGCGGGCCCCATCAGCCGCGCCGTGCACCAGATGAAGTACGAGGACCACCCGGAGCTCGCGGCGCCTCTCGGGGAGTTGCTTGCGGTGGAGGCGCGCGGGTTCCTGGTGCAGGCGCCGGTCGAGGTGGTTCCTGTGCCTTTGCACCCGGCGCGTCTTCGCGAGCGCCGGTATGACCAGGCGTCCTTGCTTGCACAGTCGCTCGCTCGCGCTGCGGGCCTGCACGTCCTGACGGATGTACTGGTGCGTGAGCGACGCACCGAGCGTCAAGTCGGACGGACAGAGGCCGAGAGAGAGGCGAATGTGGACGGGGCGTTCGGAGCGTCCCGCGACTTGACGGGTGCTCGGCTGCTGCTCGTGGATGATGTGTTCACGACGGGGGCAACGGCCCGGGCGGCTGCGGCGGCCCTGCATGCCTCGGGTGCCGTGGAGGTTCAGGTACTCACGCTGGCTCGGGCGTACAGCTTGTGAGCGGAGCGGCGCGCCTGGAGTGACTGAGTGTCCTGCACGGGCGGTCGCTTCCCCTCACCCTGTCCCTCTCCCAGGGGGGAGAGGGGACCTTTTGGGGGGAATTTGGCCTGGGGTGGTGCGTTGCCCGCGACCTGCCTTGTTTGCCTGGCGGGCCCTGGTAAACCCGCGTCTTCCGCCTCTTCTCCGGAGTCATCGCCGCATGTCGCGTGCCCGCGTCGCCCTGCTGCCCCTCCTGCTCCTGCCGCTCCTGGCGTCCGCCGCCGGCGCGCCGGACCCCCTGGCGCAGGAGGCCGAGCTGTACCGCCAGCAGGCCCTCCAGCATGCGGACTCCCCCCGCGGCGCCGCGGCCCTCTTCCGCCTGCACGCGCTCAAGGAGGAGGTCGCCGAGCTCGCCCCCATGGCGCAGACCCTCGCCCAGGTGGCCGACGGTGGCGGCACGCACCCGCTCACGCGCTCCACCGCGGAGCTGCTGCTCATGGACGTGGAGCGCTCCCGCGGCCGGCTTCCCCGTGTGCGCGAGCTCCAGCAGCAGCTGGGCTTCCTCTCCCAGTTCTACGTCGCCGGCGGCTTCGACAACGAGGGCAAGGGCGGCTGTGACACCGACTTCGGTCCGGAGAAGGCCTCGCTCTCGCTCAAGGACGCCTACCCCGCGTCGGGCCGCGAGGTGAGCTGGCAGCCGCTCACCGTGGAGACCACCGACGGCTACGTGGACCTCGGCACCGCGCTGCGCCCGTCCAAGGAGGTCGTCGGCTATGCCCTCACCTTCCTCGAGGCCCCGCACGACACCGAGGCCACCCTCGCGCTCGGCACCTCGGGCGCATTCCGCCTCTGGGTGAACGGCAAGAAGGTCGCGAGCTCCGACGCCTACCACCCGCCGCGCCCGGACCAGGCGCGCGTGCGCGTGCCGCTCCTCAAGGGCAACAACCGCGTCCTCCTCAAGGTGTGCCAGGAGGCAGGCCCGCTCGGCTTCTTCCTCCGCCAGGAGCACCTGCGCAGCTCGCCTCCGCTCGCCTCACGCCTCCCGCGCGAGGTGCCGCCCCTGCCCAAGCGCGCCAGCGGCCGCGCGCAGTCCCTGCCAACGCTCGCGCAAGCCATGGAGAAGGCCGTGGAGCGCGCGCCGAAGGATGCGGTCCTCCGCGGGGAGCTCGCCTCCGTGCTCGCCGCCACCGCGTCCTTCGACGCCCCCACGCGCGCCGACGAGGTGCAGGCGGCGAAGGCGGCCGAGGCTGCGCCGAAGGATGCGCGCCTGCAGCTGCTCGCCTCGCAGCTCCACCGCGAGGACCACAACGAGCGTCGCCGCTTCATCGAGGCCGCGGTCGCGGCGGCCCCCTCGTGGGCACCCGCGCGCCTCGCGCTCGCCCAGCACGAGCTGTCCCGCGGTCACCCCGAGCGCGCGCTTCCCCTGGCGCAGGCGCTGGCGAAGGAGTTCCCCACCTCGGGCCCGCTGCGCCTGACGGAGCTCCGCGCATTGGAGGCGCTCGGCGAGGGCGCGCGCGCGCAGGCGTCCCTCGAGGGGGCGGTGAAGGCGCTCCCCGGCTCGCCGCTCGTGGTGCGTGAGGGAGCCCGCCTCAGCTGGCGCCTGGGCCGCACGGAGGAGTCCCGCGAGCGTCTGCGCCTGGCACTCGCCCTCCGCCACGACGACACGAGCAGCCGCACCGGTCTCGCGAACGCACTGGCCACCGCAGGGGACGTGGAGGGCGCCGTGCGCGAGCTGCGCACCGTGGTCTCGCTGGAGCCCTACGACCTGCGCACCCGCGTGCGCCTGGCGGAGCTGCTCGTCGCCAACGGCAAGGCGCAGGAGGGCCTCGAGGCCTTCGCCGCCGCGCGCGCCCTCTCCCCCGCGGAGCCGGAGCTGCACGAGCGCGAGGGACGCACCCTGCTCTTCCTCTCCCGCCGCGAGGAGGCGCTCGCCGCCTTCGAGCGCTCCCTCTCGCTGCGCCCGCAGAACGCCTCCCTGCGCGAGACGCTGCGCAGCCTCAAGGGTGAGGAGTCCTCCGCGGCGGAGCGCTATGCCATGGACGTGGCGCCGCTCGTCTCCGAGGCGGACGCCTTCGAGGGCGAGGACATCGTCTACCTCGTGGACAACACCTACGTCCGCGTGCAGCCGAGCGGCGTCTCCGGCCGCTTCCACCAGCTCGCGTTCAAGGTCTACACCCAGCGCGGCGTGGATTCGGTCCGCACGTATCCCATCAGCTACTCCCCGGCGCGGCAGCAGGTGCGCATCCTCAAGGCCCGCATCACCAAGCCGGACGGCAGCGTGGTGGAGGCCTACGGGGAGCAGGACCGGCAGATGAACGAGCCCTGGACGGGCATGTACTACGACGCGCGCGCGCGCGT
>JAKEEX010000282.1 GCA_022616315.1 Myxococcaceae bacterium | reverse complement strand
CTCATCACGTTGGTCTCGAACATCCGCATCCAGCGCTCGTCGGTGATCTCCTCGAACGGCACCGGCTCGAAGATGCCGGCGTTGTTCACGAGCACGTCGACGTCGGGCGCGCCGCGAATCAGTGCCTCTGCTCCGGCGGCATTGGACAGGTCCGCGGCCACACCGCGCACCCTCCCACCGGGCGCCGTCCGGAGGATTCCGTTCACCGCGTCGTCGACACGGGCCTGGGTGCGCCCGTTCACGGTCACCTCGGCTCCTTCGCGCGCGAACCCGAGCGCCGCTGCGTAGCCGATGCCCGCCGTCGAGCCCGTGACGAGCACCTTCTTCCCACCCAGTCCAAGGTCCACGATGTCGCTCCTCCTGGTGCGTCAGTGTGGACCGACTGTGGTCGCTCCATGGGGGAAGCCGCTGTGCCGTGTCCGTGCGCTGCGTTGTGACGGTCCCGACACCTGCTCCGTCAGGGTGGACGAGCGCCAGGAAGTGGACACTTCGGAGGAGCCGCACCGCGCGCCGAGCCGCTCCCCACGGCCCTGCAGTCTAGTGCCGCGGCGGCGCCCGCACGGGACGTCCGCGCCGCAGTCGAACAGGGGGACGAATGTCGGCACCCACACTCCGAAGCCGTGACTTCAGCTCGCTGGCCGTGAAGGACCTCCTCGAGGCACGCGACGCGTACCACGTTCACCTGGCGGCCCTGGAGAACGTGGTGGGGACCGCCATCGGCCGCTACCGCGTGCGGGCGTCGGAGGCGGACTCGGAGGAGGTGGGAGGGGAGCGGAGCTCGCAGCCGGGTGAGCCGAAGACGCTCGGCAATACCGTCGTGACGAAGTGGTCCTGGCCCTGCGTGCTCGTCTTCGTGGACCGCTGGCTGCCCCTCGACGCCTTCGCACGGAGGCCGGACCAGGTCGTCCCGCCGCGCCTCTACCTCCCGGACGGACGCGTCGTGCCGACCTGCGTGGTGCTCGCCCAGCTCGACGAGAGGGCTGCTCCCCCCCTCCAGAAGCTCACCTTCCCTCCCGGGCTCATGGGGGGCGGCTACCCCGCGCTGACGCGGGTGCAGGGGCAGACGCATGTCGGCTCGTTCGGGTGCCTCGTCACCGACGGGGACGCCGTCTACGCGCTCACCAACCGCCACGTCACGGGGACCGACGTCGAGGAGGCCCGCGAGGTCTTCACGCTCCTCAACGGGGAGCGACGGCGCGTGGGAGTGGCGCACCGCACACACGTCGGGAAGCTCCCCTTCTCGGAGGTGTACCCGGGCTGGCCCGGCACGCACTGCTTCGCCAACCTGGATGCCGGCCTGGTCCGCCTGGATGACGTGCGCGGCTGGTCCGCACAGGTGTACGGCGTGGGTGAGCTGGACGAGCTGATCGACCTCAACACCCACACCATCAACCTCGCGCTCATCGGCTTTCCGGTGCGTGCCTTCGGTGGGGCCTCGGGTGCCCTCGAAGGAGAGGTGAGCGGGCTCTTCTACCGCTACAAGACGGTGGGCGGCTTCGACTACGTGGCGGACCTGCTCGTCGGCCCGCGCGAAGGGCACCGCGCCCTCACCACGCGCCCCGGGGACTCCGGGACCGTGTGGTTCTTCGACCCGCCCGACACGGGTGCAGCGGGGCGGAGCACCGGGCCCCGACGCGGACCGAGAGCGCCCCGCCTGCGCCCGCTCGCGGTCCAGTGGGGTGGCAAGAGCCTCCTCGAGCCCGGCGGTCAGGGCACGCAGTTCGCGCTCGCCACGTGCCTGTCCACCATCTGCCGCGAGCTCGACCTCGAGGTCGTCCGGGACTGGAGCATCGGGTTCAGCGAGTACTGGGGGAAGGTGGGCCACTACAAGGTCGGCGCGAAGGCGTGCGAGCTCCTCTCGGACGCGAAGCTCTCCCTGCTGATGCTGGCCAACCAGGACCGCATCGCCATCGACGATGTGGGAATCGCGAGCGGCAACCTGCCCATGAACAACTCGCCGAGCTTCGTCCCCCTCGCGGACGTGGCGGACCTGGTGTGGCGCACCACGCGCAAGAAGGACGCGGCCAACCACTTCGCGGACATGGACGAGCCCGGCAAGGGACGCTTCCGGGGCAAGACGCTCCTGGAGCTGTGGATGCAGGACGCGGCGTCCCACAGCCCGGAGGTGTGGACGGAGTTCTACGACGCGCTGGGCGTCGAGGAGGACAAGCACCGCGGTGCGCTCCCCTTCCGCGTCTGGGAGATGTACGAGGCCATGGTGGGCTTCGCGAGGGAAGGTGAGGTGGAGAAGTTCGTCTGCACCGCAGGCCTCCTGGCCCACTACGTGGGCGACGCCTGCCAGCCCCTCCACGTCTCCTTCCTCCACCACGGCCGTCCGGGCCACGCGGACGAGAAGAACGTGCACTCCGTCTACGAGACGAAGATGCTCGACCGGAACGCCTCCGAGCTCATCGAGGCCATCAACGAGTCCCTGGAGGGACAGGCGACCTCACCGGGGCTGCGCGTGACGGGTGGGCACGAGGCAGCGGACGCGGTCGTCCAGCTGATGTCCAACACGCTCCACACCCTCCCGCCCATGGACGTCATCGATGCGTTCAACGCAGAGAGCGGGCGCGCGCGGCTCGAGCACATGTGGGAGGCGCTCGGTGAGCGGACGGTGCAGTGCATGTCCGCGGGCGCGCTGCGCCTGGCCTCTCTCTGGGAGAGCGCCTGGAAGGAGGGCGCGGGGGACTCCATCCCCCAGAGGCGGCTGGGGCCCGTCGACACGGACGTCCTCAAGGAGCTCTACATGGACCGCTCCTTCCTCGAGGTGCGGTGGCTCAAGGACATGGAGCTGACCCTCCCCGCCCCACGTCCCCAGAGGGTGGCCGGTGGCACGCGGCGCCGGACCCGGGGCGGGCGCGCGACGAACCACGCCGCCGCGAGGCGCCCGAACCGGCGCTGAGGACCGGTCGCTACTCCGCCTCCTCCTCGCGCGCGAGCCCGTACTTCTTCAGCTTGTCGTGCAGCGTGGCGCGCCCGATGTCCAGCATCCGGGCCGCCTCGCTCCGGTTGCCCTGCGTCTCCTCCAGCGCGGCGACGATGAGGGCGCGCTCGTAGGCCTCCAGCTTCTCCTTGAGGCCCGCGCGCGGCGCACCCTCGGGGCGCGCCTGCTCCGCCCCACCCGGAAGCAGCGACACGTCCAGCGTCCCGTCCGGTGACAGCGCCACGGCGCTCTCGAGCGCATTCTCCAGCTCGCGCACGTTCCCGGGCCAGCTCCACGCGGTGAGCCGCGCCAGGAGCTCCGGCGTCACCTGCACGGGCGGCACGTGGAACCTCTCCGCGAAGCGCGCCAGGAAGTGCTTCGTGAGCGCAGCGATGTCCTCCGGCCGCTCCCGCAGGGGCGGCACGTGCAGGTTCACCACCTTCAGCCGGTAATACAGGTCCTCGCGGAAGCGCTCCTCCTTCACCATCTGCCCCACGTCGCGGTGCGTGGCCGCGAGGATCCGCACGTCCACCGGATAGGCGCGGTCCTCGCCCACCGGCCGCACCTCGCCCTCCTGCAGGACACGCAGGAGCTTGGCCTGCGCGGCCGGCGCCAGCTCACCGACCTCATCGAGCAGCAGCGTGCCCCCATCCGCCTCCCGGAACAGCCCGGGCCGTGCACGCACCGCACCCGTGAAGGCGCCCTTCGCGTGGCCGAAGAGCTCCGCCTCCGCGAGCTCGGGGGTCAGCGCGGCGCAGTTGAAGCGAACGAAGGGCCTGTCCGCGCGCGTGGAGGCGCGCACCAGCGCCTCGGCGATCCGCTCCTTGCCGGTGCCGCTCTCTCCGGTGATGAGCACCGTCACGTCCCGGGGGCCCACCCGCTTCACCAGCACGGCCAGGCGGCTCATGGCCGGTGAGACGAAGACGAGCGAGCGCAGCAGGTTCACCTCGCCCGCGAGCCGCTCGTTCTCCGCCTCCAGCCGGACGGTGCCCAGCGCACGGCGCACCACCGCCAGCACGTCGTCCACCTCGAAGGGCTTCTTGAAGTAGTCCAGCGCGCCGAGCTTCATGGCCTCCACCGCGTGCCGCTCGCTGCCGTGCGCGGTGACGAGGATGATGTTGGGGGCGGGCGTGAAGGCGCGCGTGCGACGCAAGAGCTCCATCCCATCCATGCGCGGCATGCGCAGGTCCGAGATGACGAGGTCCACCGCTGGCTCCGCGGCGAGCCTCTGGAGCGCGGCCTGGCCGTCGCCCACCTCCTCCACGAGGAGCCCCTCGTCCTCGAGCATCCCGCGCAGCGTGTAGCGCACGCCCGCGTCGTCGTCCGCCACGAGGACGCGCGCCTTCATGCCGCGGCCTCCGTCTTCTGCGGCGGCGCGCCGGTGGGCATCACGAGCTCGGCCACGCACCCACCACCCTCGCGTGAGCACAGCGTCAGCTCACCCCCGTGCTGCCGCGCGAGGGCCCTCGCGATGGAGAGCCCGAGCCCGCTGCCCTTGGGCTTGGTGGTGACGCCGGGCTCGAAGACGCGCGAGCGCACCTCCCCGGCGACGCCCGGCCCCCGGTCGCGCACCTCGACCTGGACGGTGTCTCCCGCCTTGCGCAGCAGGACCAGCTCCACCATGCCGCCACGGGGCGAGGCCTCCAGGGCGTTCTGCACCAGGTTGATGAGCACCTGCTTCACCTTGCGCGGGTCGCACCACGCGGCCACCGGGTGCTCGGCGAAGAGGCGCAGCGCCACGCTGTGCTGGCTGGCCATCCCCTCGTGCAGCTCCACCACCTGGCGGCAGAGGTCCTGGAGCGGGATGTGCTTGACGTGCAGGGGCATCAGCGGGCGGGAGAAGTTGAGGAAGCCCTCGAGAATCTCCTGCATCCGGTCCACCTCGCGCCGCAGCACCGCGAGGCGTTCGGCAGGCTTTCCCTCCACGTCCCGCGCGATCATCGCCGACAGGCCCTTCACGCTGGCGAGCGGGTTCTTGAGCTCGTGGGCAATCTCGCCCGACATGGTGGTCAGAGAGTTGAGGTTCTCGGTATGGATGCGCAGCACCTCGTCGCGTGCGTCCAGCGCGTCCGTCACCATGCTGCGGAAGACGCCTCTGAGGGTGGTGCCCACGCCCGTCACCCACAGCAGGAGGAAGGTGAGCACCCCGGCGATGGCGAACAGGAGGTTGTCGCTGGTCCCCACGCGTGCTCCCCCGCCGAGGCCCGTGGGGACGAGGTCCGGAATCGTCTGGTCGAGTGAGAGCCACGTGAACCCCCACACGATGAGAATCTGCATGACCGCGAACGCCCACGCGGTCCGCCTCTCCACGAAGAAGGTGATGAAGAAGCCCACCACCACCAGGAGCGGCGTCATCGGTCCCTGCACCCCTCCTGTCATCAGCACCAGGCCCGACAGGAAGGGGGCGGTGTAGGCCACCGTGAACAGGAACGAGAACCTCAGGTCCTCCCGCTTGCGGCTGAAGGCGTAGAGCTCGAGGAGGTATCCCACGAAGGCCATCACGAGCAGGCCCAGGAACGCCCACCGTCGCCACGCGCTCATCTCGCTCAGGAAGGCCCACAGGACGACGAGCAGCATCACGGGCACCGCGACGAGGCGGATCTTGGCGACGCGCCCATAGAGGCGTGTGAACGCTTCGCGCTGGACCTGCTCCAGGCCGCGGGGTGTCGGCGAGGCGGGGGGCGTGCTCACGGCGGCTCCTGAAGGGGTGGACCGGGCCACCCCACTTAGCGCTCAGCACATCGGATGCCTGCCAATCAAACACCTCCTCCGGGCGGGCCGCCCCCTGCCCGCCTGAGAGCCCTGTCCGGAATCCCGACGCACCGGGCCCCCTGGCCGCCGGAGGCCCGGACACGGTGACGGCCCCTCGCCCTGGCCCTCTCCCCGAGGAGAGGGGACTTCAGCACCCCAGCGGGTAGCTCACCTCCACCATGACCCCGGCCGGCGGCAGCGAGCCCGCCACGAACTCGATGCTGTTGTTCACCCTGTCGTAGACCCACCCCGAGGTGACCGGGGCGCCGTCGACCCTCACGGAGATCTGCGCGGGGTCCACGGGCGTCTGCGAGAGCGGGAACTTGGTCTTGAGGCTGAACGTCGCGTCGGAGAGCTTCTTCAGCGACCTGGCCCAGTCCGCGGTGCAGATGCTCTCCACGGCGCCGCCGGTGGCCTGCGCCAGGGCGAGATAGCGGGAGCCGGAGGAGGCCGCGGTGGGGCAGGTGGAGAGGTTGGGGGGCCCGATGATGGCCGAGATGGAGAGCAGGTTGGGGTCGTTGCCCTTCAGCCCCCTGAGGAACGTCGCGTAGAAGGAGACGGAGTTCGGCGAGAGGTCCTCCTCGTCGGTGACGAAGACGAGCGCCAGGCGCGCATCCGGGCGCAGGAAGCCGGCGTTGCCGTCGTTGACCTGGGGCGTGCCCGGGGCGTCCACGCTGTCGACGAGGGGCGGGGAGAGGGCACGGTAGGCAGCCTCGAGCCCCCGCTCGATCTGAGGGCAGACGCCCACGTTCGTGTTGTAGGCGAAGACCGCGGCCGCGTTGGGCGTGGAGGGCGTGATGATGCGCGGCGAGCTGTTGTCCGCGGGGAAGAGGCGCCCCGCCTCGCCGCCGGCCACCCCTCCAGCGCACGCATGCGCGCCAGCGGATGATTCATTGATTCCCGTCGTGGTGACGCCGATGTGGTAGTCGACGCCACCGCTCTGCGCAGCGCTCAGGAAGGCGGCGAAGTTCTGACCGAGGTTCTGCTGCTCCTCCCCCATCGAAGCGGAGTTGTCGATGACGAGGAGCACGTCCACCTGGTCCAGCACCACCTGCACGAAGCGGTCGGACTGGGAGGGCGTGTCCAGCCCGCTCCCGTGCAGACCCACCGTCAGGGTGCCCTGCTCGGGAGAGGTGACGCGGAAGGCAGCAGTGTCCTCGCCCTCGTCGGTGGGGGCGTAGCCCAAGGTGAAGGTCTCCTCGTCGCCCGGGTCGAGCGTGTAGGGGAGGTTCGGTGCTTCCGCTGCGCGCAGGTCCCCGGAGGTGGCCAGCTCGAACATGGCCGCGCTGATGGTGACCTCGGCATTGCACCGGTTGAGGGCCCTCACCTCACGCAGACGCTCTCCACACGACCGCTTGACGATGCCGAACTCCACCGTTCCGGGCTCCAGAGTGAGGCAGGCCTGCACGCCCTCGCCGCTCACCGGCACGGTGAAGCGGCCCTGGGTGGGGTGGTTCACCGCGCCCTCCACCCGCCCCGAGGCGGAGCCCATGGCCCCGGGGCTGAAGCGCACCGCGAGCAGCGACCGCGCCCCCGGCGCCAGGACGCCGCCCTGGAAGCCGTCGGTGGAGAAGGCGGGGTCCGAGCCGCTGGCGAGCCCCATGCGGGAGACGAAGCAGTCCTCGGTGCCCACGTTGGTGAGCGCAACCCCGAGCGTCACCGTGCTTCCCACCTGCACCCGACCGACCGGCAGCGTCGCCGGGTCCACCCGGTACTGGCAGGGTGCGAACTCGCGGGTGTTGCCCTTCAGCGCCACCACGTCGACACCGGAAGTACTTCCCTGACGCACGGTGGCCGTCAGCTGTCCCTCGCTGCTCGTCGCGCTCCCTGCCTCCGGACCGAAGGCCACCGGGACCGACACCTTGTCCCCCTTCGGAATCACCACGGAGGTGGCCGCGGTGGCCAGGCTGAAGAAGCCACCCTGCGTGGTGCGCACGGCCACGTCGGTCAGGGTGACCTCCTGCTGGCAAGTGTTGAAGGCGTAGACGTCCCGGGTGAGGCTCATCCCCACGGGCACGCTGCCGAAGTCCAGCGCGCGCGGCACGAAGGTGACACAGCTGCTGCCTCCCACGCCGGTGAGCGCGACCGTGTACGTGCGTGCGGGCGCGCTGCCCTCCTGCACCTCCAGCCGGAGCAGCCCCTGGAGCGAGCCGGAGACGGACGGCTGGAAGACCACCGCGATGTCCACGGACTGTCCCTGCCGCAGGCCCGTCTGGGGCGGCGGGTTCACCACGCTGTAGCTGGCCTCTCCACCCTCCGTCCAGGCACGGAGGAACGTCGCGGGCTCGTTGCCGGTGTTGCGGAGGGTGACGTGCTGCTCGGCCTGCGCGCCGAGCGCGACCCGCCCGAAGTCCAGCCGGGAGGGAACGATCTCCAGCATGCGCGCCGCCCCCTCGCCCCTGAGCGTGACGACCTCCGGGGTGCAGGTGGAGCAGCGCGCGATGGTGGCGGTGCCTTGCGCGAGCCCGAGCCGCTGCGGCCTGAAGGCGATGGGCAGCTGGCGCGTCTCCCCGGGACCCACGCGCACCTCCTGGCCGACCTCCGGTACGGAGAACGCATCGGGGTCGCTGCCACCGATGCCCACGGTGAAGAGGGCGTCCGCCCTGGTGGGGTTGTGCACCTCCACCGGGAGGACCTTCACGGTGTCCAGCTCCACGCGGCCGAACTCGAGCAGCTTCGGCCGGACCTCCACGTAGCTGCGCACCCCCGTGCCCCGCAGGTCCACGCGCTGCGACCACTTCTCCCCCTTGAGGTCGAACACCGCGACGAGGTGGCCCTTCACCACCCCCTCCACCGCGGGAGTGAAGCGCAGCATCACCTCGCGCTCCTGACCCCCCGCCAGGGTGAACTCTCCGCCGTCCAGCACCTTGACGGTCATCATGTTCGAGGAGAGCCGCGACACCGTGACGGGGACGCGGCTGGTGTTCTGGAACGTGACCCTCTCGTCGCGGAACTGGCCGAACGGGACCATGCCGAACCCCAGGTCCCTCGGCCCGACCAGGACGGCGCCCCGCACCTCCACCGTGACGGCCCCGCCCTCGCCGGAGTTGCAACCCGACGTCCCCGTCACCGCCACCAGAAGCATCACCGCGGTCAGCGCTGCCCCGAGCTGCCTCTTGCCGCCCTTCCGAAACGGAGCGGGAAGGGACCTCCTCGCCCGGCGCCGCAGGGCCACTCCGAGTGCCAGGAGCAGCCCGAGCACCGTCGGGGGAGCACCGGTGGCAGAGGCGCCACACCCCGTCTTGGGCGAGGGCCCGCCAGGCCCCGGCCCGGGGCCGCACGACTCCTGGTCCGCGCCCGGCGTGCCACAGGTGATGATGGTGTCCGGCCCCTCGCAGCTTGCGCACGCGGTGATGGTGAACGGCGCATCGCTCGTGTCGGCCTGGCCCGGTGCATTGGCGGGCATCACCCGGACCAGCACCTGCTCGGAGCCGAGCTGCGGCACCCGCCATGCGTAGCTCCCGCCGTTGGGCATCGCCTCCGCGATGGTCTGCCAGCTGCCGCCCCCATCCGCCGAGACCTCCAGCTTCACCTCGGCCAGGGAGCCGACCGTGCTCCACGCCAGCAGGGAGGTGGTGCCACCCTGGAGCGTCTCCCCTCCGTTGGGCGCCGTGAGTGACAGCATCGGCGCGGGCTCCACCTTCCCCCTCGTGTTGACGCCCATCTCCAGGTCGAAGCGCAGGTCGGGCTTCGGCACGGCCGCCGTGGGCTTCACCCGCTTCACCATCACAGCAATCTGGTTCTCGCCCTCGACGAGGATGCCGGCCGGGATGGGCGCGTCGCTCACGAGCATCTGGTCAGCCGCGGTGCTCGCCCAGGTGGCGTGGTCGGTGCCGCCGTCGACGTTGCGTGCGAACACCCGGGTGCCGTTGAGCCACACCGCCACGCCGTCGTCGTGTTGGACCTTCAGCCGTCCCCCCACCGCCGCCCCGCGCAGGAGCAGCTTCTTGCGGAAGTACACGGTCGCCTGTCCGTCCGGCGGCTGCAGCACGGTCTTCGCCTCGGCGCCCGACGTGGCGAAGCCTCCCTGTCCGCTCTTCCACCGCGAGTCGTCGAAGCTGGCAGTGGTCCATCCCTGCCCCGGGTCGTTCCCGCGGTCCTCGAACTTCCACAGCTCACCGAGGCCCACGCCCGGCACCTCGGGAGGGGGCACCATGTCCGGCCCACCCACCTTCACCCAGGAAGCGACGGACGGCACGCCCTGGTCGGTGAGGATGAAGAGCATGTAGTCGCCCGGCGGCGAGAGGTTGCTGTTGGCCGGCGCCGTCACCTGCAGCTGCCCCGCCTGCTTGGTGAAGGAGAGGCGGTTGATGCGCTGGTTCTGGTTGAACCCGTGCGTCGGGGTGCCGGGCCTCAGCCACGTCACCTTGGCGATGGACGCTGCGTCCGGCGTGGCCACGGTGAACGTCTCCCCGTAGCCCACCGCGGTGGGCGCCGTGCCGATGGTCGGGCGCGGGCCCTTGAAGAGGTAGGGCGGGGAGAAGATCTGCGCGTCATCGTTGCTCACCTGGCCGCCAGTCGAGAGCACCCGCGCGTCGGGCAGCAGCAGCGCGGTGGAGTGGTACCCGCGGTACACCGCCGAGGGGGCCAGCACGGTGAACTTCTCCGTGGCCGGGTCCCACAGCTCGGTGGCGAGGACGGGGCTCGAGTCGTCGTCCTTGCCCGGCCCGCTGCTGCCGCCCGTCACCAGCACCGTGCCGTCGGGGAGCAGGGTGGTGGTGTGCTGCACGCGCCCCTGCTTCATGGGCTGCACGGTCCGCCAGGCGGGGGCAGGGACGTTGAGGTCGATGACCTCCACCATGTTGGTGGGGGTGACCTCGCCTCCGCCGCAGGCCATCACCTTGCCGTCGTCGTACATCACCGCGCTTCCCGCGATGCGCTCTCCGGCGGCCCGCGGGGCGAACATGTCCCAGGCGCCGGTACCCGAAGTGTCCAGGTAGCCGGTCAGCGGGTCCGGTCCCGCCATGAAGACCTTCCCGTTGGGCGCGACGAACATCCACGGGTACTGGTTCACCGCGCGCAGGGCCCCGGTGAGGTCACGCCAGCTGTTGAGCTTGGGCTGCCACACCTGGGGCAGCATGTTCTCCCCCGTGCGCCGCTGGGTGATGCTCCCGGCAATCACCAGCATGTCGCCGTTCGGCAGCGCGGTGTTGGTCGGATACCAGCGCCCCGCGTTCATGTCGGGCAGGCGCGTCCACGTGTTCTTCACGGGGTCGTAGACGCTCGCGTACTTCAGCCCCGTGTTGGTGGCGATGTGCCCGCCACTGACGAGCAGCCGGCCGTCCGCGAGGAGCGCGTGGCCCGAGCAGAAGGCGTTGTAGCCGATGAATGCGGCAATCGTGATGTTGCCGGTGGCCGGGTCCCACAGGTGGAACTCCTTCGGGTCGAACTCGTTCCACGTCAGCAGCTTCCCTGTGGGCAGAAGGTTGGCGTGGGTGGCGTTGTCCGGCCACGGGAACAGGTTCGTCCACTGTCCCACGGCGGCCGGCTGCGCCCTCGCGGCAATCCCGACGAGAAGCACGAGCGCCAGCAGCGCCCGCGGCCCCGCCTGTCTGCCTACTCGCAGCTCATTGACGGACATTCGCATCCGCCTCCTCCCTTCGCTGTGATGCACCCCCAAGCGACGATCAGTGTCCCGGCCAATTTGCAGAGAGCGTTCCCGACCGGCGGCCAGGGAAATGGACGTGTGGCAGGACAGCGGCCATGTCCCGAAGGCGGAGAAGCGGCGGGCGTGCGAGCGTGTCCAGTCGCTCACCCGGCGATGTGCGTTCTCCGCGTCGAGCGGGCCCGATGCACCGCGTGGGTACGGCCCCACCTCGCCGCGGGGAGGAGCGGACTGTCGGCCCGCGCGCTCTCGCCCCCTGCCGGCTTGCTGCTGAGGTCTGCCGCGGCACGCCCGAGCATTCCGTGCGCGGCAGGGCGTGAGTAGCTCTCCCCCTGTCACGCCTATGGCCGTGGGTGACCGGAGGTCCCATGCCTTCCTTCTTGCGCCCGCTGTCTCTGCTCCTGGCGCTCGCGCTGCCCGCGGGCCTGCTGGGCTGCGAGAGGCGTTTCACGCTCGAGTTCGTGGCCCAGGTGGGCGGCGAGCCACTTCGCTGCGACACCACCTACGCGGGCATCGGTGCCTCGGGCTCCACTCTTCAGCTGCTGGACTTCAAGGCGTACGTCCGCGACGTCCACCTGGTGCGCGCCAACGGGCAGAGGCACCGCCTGGTGCTGGACCAGGACAAGCGCTGGCAGCGTGAGACCGTCGCCCTGCTCGACTTCGAGGACGGCACCGGCGGCTGCAACACCGGAAGCCCGGACGTGCGCACCGAGGTGTCGGGCCGCGTGTTCGACGCGGATGACTACACCGGCGTGGAGTTCACGCTGGGCGTCCCCCCCGAGCGGAACCACCTGAACGTGGACTGGCAGGAACCGCCCCTCGACATCCCCAGCATGTGGTGGAGCTGGAAGGACGGCTACAAGTTCGTCCGCCTGGACGTGCGAGCGGACGGCAACAGGACCTACGTCTTCCACCTCGGCTCGGACGGCTGCGAGGGGACGACGGACGTCGGCATCACCTGCGCCAGCGACAACCAGGCCCACATCTCCCTCCAGGGCTTCCGCCCGGGGGAGAGCCGCGTCGTCTTCGACGTGGCCGCGCTCTTCTCGCACACGGACTTCCATGCGAACGACCACGGGGGGCCGGACCTCGTGGATGGATGCATGTCCAGTCCGGATGACCCCGAGTGCTCCGCCTTCCTGCAGCAGGTGGGGCTCGGAGAGGGCGCCCCCTTCCGCAGCGCACCGGACGCTTTCATCCGCCTGGAGTGAGCCCGCTCCCGTCCCGCGGACATCCCGCACGTACCAATTCCAAACTCCGCCTCCGCCGCCCGGCGGATGTCAGTAAAGGTGTGCGACCCCAGCATAAACGTGCACCCGTGAGTCCTGGGGGGAGTCCAGGACCCGGAGCGATTGGGAGGGGTCATGCTGCGACATCTCCTCGTGAGAGGGTTGGGTGTTGCCGGGGCCGTTGTCCTGCTCACGCAGTGCAGTCCAAGGAAGGCTGACGAGAAGCTGAACGCGGCGCACGTGCTGAACATCCTCTGCGGAGCCGGGGACGCGAACCCGGTGCAGGCGAAGGCCTGCGAAGGGGACGGCTGCGTGGTCCAGG
>JAKEEX010000027.1 GCA_022616315.1 Myxococcaceae bacterium | reverse complement strand
CTTCCGCCTGCCGCCGCCGCGCGAGCCGGGCGCACCCTTCATCGAGCTCGACGTCTTCCAGGGCGAGAGCGAGTACATCGTGGACAACGAGTACCTGGGCTCCGTGAGGCTGCCGGCAGGCTACCAGGGGCGGAAGATCGACTTCGCGCTCGACGAGGAGTGCCTGCTGCGGGTCTCCGTGGAGGACGCGGGGGGGATGCGCCCCGTCGAGCTCGCCACCCGTGACACGCCGGAGGCCCTGCGCAGGGCGCTCGCCGAGTCGCGCGCCCGCGCGGAGCAGGGACTCGAGGGCGTGGACGAAGGACGCGGGGGCCTCTTCTCCAGCCTCAAGAGGAGCCTGTTCGGACGCTGAGTCGGCGCCGTCCGTCACACCGCCATGCCTGTCTTTCCCTCGAAGGAGTGGTGCGAGGAGGCCATCCGCCTCACGAACGCGGATCCCGAGTCCGCCCACGCCGGAGCGGGGTGGGAAGGGGACTTCGGCGCCATCGTGGATGCGGAGCCCGGCAAGCTTCCGCGCGCGTTCGTGGCCCACGTCGTGCCGAAGGGAGGCCGCATCGAGAAGCTCCGCGTCCTGGAGGACCCGGACGACCTCGAGGAGCTCGAGCCGGCCTACGTCGCACGCGCCCCGTACTCGGTGTGGAAGGGCCTGCTCCTGGGCCAGCTGGACCCGGTGGAGGCGGTGCTCAAGCGGCGCATCACCATGCAGGGAGACCTGCAGCCCCTCATCGAGCGCATGCGCTACAAGGGCATCGCGGACCGGGTGTTCGCGCAGCTCGCGACCGTGTTCCCCGACGAGCAGGGAGGCAGCCGATGAGCGTGCGCAAGCGCCTGACCGAGAAGGCCCTCGGCGTTGGCCAGAAGGCCGTGGAGCGCTTCTTCGCCGACGAGCAGAGGGCCATGAAGGTGGCCGCCGCGGTGGGGAAGGTTCAGCAGGGCAAGCGTGCGCTCGAGAAGAGGCAGGAGGGGCTGATGCGCGCCCTGCAGCTCGCCACGAGGAGCGACTTCAAGTCCGTGGGCAAGCAGCTCAGCGGATTGAAGCGGCGTATTCGCGAGCTCGAGGAGAGGTTGGACGCGCTCGCCACCGAGAGGCGCCCCTAACTTTTGCTTTGACACCCGCGGGGGTGGGTGGCACATACAGCCCCCCAAGCCGGCGCAGCAGGTCAAGAGCCGGGCGCATAGCTCAGCGGTAGAGCACTGCCTTCACACGGCAGGGGTCCAAGGTTCGAATCCTTGTGCGCCCATTCGTGACCCCGTAGCTCAGCTGGATAGAGCACCGGTTTCCTAAACCGGGGGTCGCGCGTTCAAGTCGCGCCGGGGTCGCACCTTTTTCCTCCGCATGTCCGCGCCCCCACAGCTGCTGGCGGCTCCCATCCCTCCGCCGGTGCGGACCGTGGTGGCCACGCTGCGCGATGCGGGGTTCCCCACGTACCTGGTGGGAGGCTGCGTCCGCGACATGCTCCGTGGCGTGGCGCCCAAGGACTTCGACGTCGCCACCGGCGCGCGGCCCGAAGAGGTACAGCGCAGCTTCCGCAAGGTGCTGCCCACGGGCCTCCAGCACGGCACGGTGACGGTGCTGCTCCAGGGCACGCCCGTGGAGGTCACCACCTTCCGCTCCGAAGGTGTCTACCTGGATGGCCGTCACCCCTCCTCGGTGTCCTTCCACACCGACGTGGTGGCGGACCTCGCGCGGCGCGACTTCACCATCAACGCCATGGCGTTCGACCCCGAGGCGGGCGCGCTGGTGGACCCCTTCGGAGGCCAGGAGGACCTGGCTGCGCGTGTGGTGCGGTGCGTGGGCAGCCCGGACGAGCGGTTCGGCGAGGATGGTCTGCGCCCGCTGCGGGCGGTCCGGTTCGCCACCGTGCTGGACTTCGAGTTGGAAGCACCCACCGAGCAGGCCATCCGCGGTGCGCTGCCGGTCTTCGCGCGCGTGGCGCTGGAGCGCGTGACGGAGGAGCTGAAGAAGGTGCTCCTGTCGCCCCACGTCGCGCGGGGACTCATGCTGCTCACGCGTACGGGGCTCCTCGACGCCATCTTCCCGGGCCTGCGGGCGGACAGCGCCGTCTTCGACGCCGTGAGGCGCTGTCCCCCGGTGCTGGAAGTCCGGCTCGGTGCGCTGCTCGGAGCCCTGGAGACGCCGGAGGCCATGTCCCTCCACCTCGAGCGGCTCAAGCTGCCGAGGAAGACAATGGACCGCGCGACGCTGCTCGCGGGCCACCTGCGGCTCGCGGAGCACGCGGACGCCTCCGACCCCGCGCTCAGACGCCTCCTCGTGGCGCTGGGACCTGCGAACGTGGAGGACGCGGTGGGCATGGCTCGCGCGGTGGCCCCGAACCTGGGGCTCCTTCCGGCGGATGCCGACCGGGTGGGGGAGCGCCTGCGCGCACTGGTGGCGGCGAAGCCACCGCTGTCTCCTCGGGAGCTCGCGCTGAATGGCGGAGCCATCATGCGCATCCTGGACGTCGGGCCCTCGCCCATCGTCGGCGAGGCGACGCGCCATCTCATGGACGTCGTTCTGGACGAGCCGAGCCGCAACCAACCGGACGTGTTGGAAGAGGCGCTGAGGACGTGGGCTGCGGCACGGGGACGGGCGGGTTAGCCTTCCACGCCACTTAGGGGAGCCTTCAGGAGCACGGGAATGCGGGTAGTCGTCGCGATGAGCGGGGGAGTGGATTCGTCGGCCGCGGCCGCGCTGCTCAAGGAGCAGGGGCACGACGTCATCGGCATGACCCTGCGCGTCTGGTCCTACGAGGACAAGGCGAAGTGTGGCAGCTGCTGCAGCCCGGACGACATCGAGGACGCACGCCGCGTGGCCGAGACGCTCGGCATTCCCTTCTATGTCGCCAACGTGGAGGAGCTCTTCAAGGAGCGGGTGGTGTCGCCGTTCGTCCAGAGCTACCTCCAGGGGCGCACGCCCATCCCGTGCGTGGCCTGCAACCAGGACGTTAAGTTCAACTTCCTGCTCAAGCGCGCGCGGGCGCTGGGGGCGCGCCTCGCCACCGGGCACTACGCGCGGGTGGCGGAGGAGGGCGGACGCTACTTCCTCGAGCGCGCGGTGGACGCGGCCAAGGACCAGAGCTACTTCCTCTTCACCCTCGGGCAGGAGGAGCTGCGCGACCTGGAGTTTCCCGTGGGCGGCCTCACGAAGTCCGAGGTCCGGCAGGTGGCCGAGCGTCACGGTCTGCCCACGTCCCGGAAGCCGGAGAGCATGGAGATCTGCTTCGTTCCGGACGGCGACTACGCGGGCTTCGTCGAGAGGGTTGCGGGGCCGCAGCCTGGCGGGGACGTGGTGGACACGGAAGGGCGGAAGCTCGGAGACCACGACGGCGTGCACCGCTTCACGGTGGGACAGCGGCGAGGGCTCGGCGTGACGGGCCTGGTGCCGCTCTACGTGCAGCGGCTCGACGCGGCGTCGCGCCAGGTGGTGGTGGGGCCCGTGGAGGAGGTGACACGCACCCGCTTCGACGTGCTCGGTACCCGCTGGGTGGACGCCCCTCCCGCGGAGGACCGCACGGTGCAGGTGCGCATCCGTCACCGGCACGCGGGCGCCGCGGCGCGCGTGCGCGTGGATGCGCATGGCCGGTCCGCGGTCCACCTCGAGGCTCCCGCGCGCGCGGTGACGCCTGGCCAGGCCGCGGTCTTCTACGACGGCGACCGGGTGCTGGGCGGCGGCTGGATTGCGTGACGTCCTCCAGGACGTGCGCTCGGGCGACGGGAGTGCGCCAGGCCGCACGCCTGCTCGGGTTCAGCCGGGAAATTGACCACCTCTTCCGCCGGCCGTACGGTGGCCGCAAGCCTCTGCTACAGGCCGCCACAGGCGGTTGACGGGGCCACCGGTTCATGGGGACTCGGTGAACGCGCCCCGGGGGACCACGCGGATGCGAGACGCTCATCGGATGAAGGAAAAAATCGACCTGTCCCTGGACAACCGGCAGGTGGTGAGTGTGCTCATCGGCGCGCTGGTCGTCCTGGGCGCCGTGTTCGTGCTCGGCGTCGTCGTGGGCAAGAAGCTCGCCGTGAGCCACGAGGCCGCCGAGGCACCGGACCTGCTGTCCGCGCTCGACGCACAGGCCGAGGCCCACGCGCGCACCGAGGAGGACGCACCGGCCCTCACATTCCCGGACGAGCTCACCAAGAAGACCTCCGGCGCCCCTCCGGCCTCCGAGCCCTCGAAGAAGCCACCGGTCGTCACCATCGACGTGTCACCACGGCCCACGGCTCCGGACCCGGCGGCCGCACCCGCGACTGAAGGCAAGGAAGCGCCGAAGGTCGCGGATGCAGCGTCGAAGCCGGGGCCGGACACGCGTGGCACGAGCCCGACGCCGGCGCAGTCCGTGGAGCAGAAGCCTGCCCTCGCCGTGTCCGCACAGAAGCCAGCGAGCGCCCCCGTGGCCACGCGCATCGTCGAGACGCGCACCCCGCAACCGACCTCCGCGAGTCGCCCGGCCGCCCCCGCCGGGACCGCAGCGGACGGCAACTTCAGCTTGCAGCTCTCCGCCAGCCAGAGCCGGGACGAGGCGGACCTCTTCGCGCGGAAGCTGCGCGAGCGGGGCTACGCACCGTTCATCGTCGAGGCCGAGGTGCCCGGAAAGGGAACGTGGTACCGCGTGCGCATGGGCCGCTTCCCGACGAAGGACGCCGCGTCGCGCTACCTCGCGGACTTCAGGCGCGAGACGGGAATGAACGCATTCATCGCCGCCGCGGATTGACGGCACCTCGGGGGGAGGGTCTCACTCCGCTCGGTCCGCCACCCCGGTCCACCGGTCCACCTCGCCGTCTCCGTCCACGTCCTCGCCGACGCGGTCCACCCGGCCCTCCACCCAGGACTCCCAGGAGTCCACGCGGCCGTCGCCGTTGGAGTCGCGCTCCTTGCGAACGAGCTGGCCGCGCTCGTAGTACAGCCACACGTCCGGACGCGCGTCGAAGCCGAGGTCGCGCTCCTTGCGCGTGATGCGACCCTGCGCGTCGAAGTAGGTGACCTGGTCCACCCGACCGTCGAAGTCCAGGTCCAGCGCCTCGCGCCGCTTCTGCTCCTTCGCGCCGTAGTCGGTGGCCTGGTCCACACGGCCGTCGGCGTTCAGGTCGAGCTCCTTGCGCGTCAACCTCGGCGCCGGAGCTCCGTCCTCGCCCGCAGCCAGCACGGTGAAGGTCCTCGCGTCCGGCACCTTGTCACCGGTGAGGTCCGTCTCCCGCACCTCCTCGCCGCTCCGCGGAGGCCGCTGCATCCGGACCGGGTCCTCCGTGCCGTCCCCCTGGGTCGCGTTCATCACCGCCGCAGTCCCCTCCGGGACTCCGCTCGGACCCCCAGCGCACCCCGCGGTGACCAGCCCGAAGACCGTCAAGAGTGTCCAATTCCAGGCTGGCTGCACACTTTCTCCCGCGAAACGCCGGTAGACCGGGTGTTCTCGCCACAGTATCCGTTCCCTTTTGACGGGACGCGACCCTGCACATAGGGTCACATATTGCTATGGCGCGAAAGAAGATCAGCACCACCATCTACATCACCCCCGAGCAGAACGAGACACTGAAGCTGCTCAACAAGAAGACGAAGGTCCCCGTCGCGGAGTACATCCGCGAGGGCATCGACCTCGTGCTCGCCAAGTACAAGGCGCAGCTGCCGGGTCAGGCCTCCTTCGACGAGCTGTGAGAGGACTTTCGTGACGTTGACGATGAAGGGCAGGCGCGCCGTGGTGCTGGGCGGCGCGGGTTTCGTGGGCTCGCACCTGTGCGAGCGGCTCCTGAAGGAAGGCGCAAGCCGCGTGGTGAGCGTGGACAACCTCATCACGGGCCGCGCCGAGAACGTGGCCCACCTGGTGGGGCGTCCGGAATTCCAGGATGTGAGGCACGACATCACCGAGGGGCCGATCCAGGTGGAGGGGCCGGTGGACGTCGTGTTCAACCTCGCGTCTCCGGCGTCGCCCATCGACTACGCGCAGCTGCCCATCGAGACGCTGCGGGTGGGCTCCATCGGGACGGAGAACGGCCTCGAGCTCGCGGTGGAGAAGGGCGCGCGCTTCCTGCAGGCCTCCACGTCCGAGGTCTATGGTGATCCGACCGTCCACCCTCAGCGGGAGGACTACTGGGGCAACGTGAACCCCGTGGGTCCCCGCAGCTGCTACGACGAGTCCAAGCGCTACGCGGAGGCGCTCTGCGTGGCGTACGCACGGATGAAGGGCGTCCCCGTCCGCATCGTGCGCATCTTCAACACCTACGGCCCGCGCATGCGCCTGAACGACGGCCGGGTGGTGCCCGCCTTCGTGAGCCAGGCCCTCCGGGGCGAGGACTTCACCGTCTTCGGGGATGGCATGCAGACGCGCTCCTTCTGCTACGTGACCGACCTGGTGGACGGCATCTACCGGCTCGCGCTCAGTGACGTGGAGGGCCCGGTGAACGTCGGAAACCCCCGCGAGATGACCATGCTCGAGTTCGCCGAGGCGGTGCGCGCCGCGGCGGGAGGGGGAGGGCGGATCGACTTCAAGCCGCTGCCCAAGGATGACCCCAGGCAGCGCCGGCCGGACATCTCGCGCGCCCGAGAGCTTCTCGGATGGGAGCCCCGCGTCCCGCTGGAGCAGGGCCTGCGCGAGACCATTCACTACTTCCGAACGCTTGCCGGGCCCACGCGCACCCCGTAGGTTGCCGCGGCGTTCCATCACGAGTCCGAGGAGTTGACGTGAAAGTCCTGGTCACTGGAGGCGCGGGCTTCATCGGCTCGCACGTGTGCGACGAGTTCCTTCGCCACGGGCACGGGGTCACCGCATTCGACAACCTGTCCAGCGGGAAGCGCGAGAACCTCGATGCGCGCGTGCGTCTCGTGGTGGGCGACATCCGCGGTGGCGAGGCGGCGGAGCTCATCGAGCGCGAGCGCCCGGACGTCCTCTGCCACCTCGCCGCGCAGATGGACGTGCGCAAGAGCGTGGAGGACCCGCGCTTCGACGCGGACGCGAACATCCTCGGCTTCATCAACCTCCTGGAGGCCAGCCGGAAGGCGGGGGTGAAGAAGGTCCTCTTCAGCTCCACCGGGGGCGCCATCTACGGCGAGCAGGACGAGTTCCCCGCGCCGGAGACCCACCCCACGCGCCCGGTCTCGCCCTACGGCGTCTCCAAGGCGGCGGGTGAGCTCTACCTTGGCTACTACCGCGCCCAGTACGGGCTGCCCTACGTCGCGCTCCGCTACGCCAACGTGTACGGGCCCCGGCAGAACCCGCACGGGGAGGCCGGCGTCGTGGCCATCTTCGCGCAGCGCCTGGTGGCCGGGCGCGGGTGCACCATCTTCGGGGACGGGAAGCAGTCGCGGGACTTCGTCTTCGGCAGGGACGTGGCGCGGGCCAACTACCTCGCGTTCCAGAGCGACCACGTGGGGCCGGTGAACATCGGCACGGGGATCGAGACGGACATCAACCGGCTCTACACACTGCTCGCCGAGGCAGCGGGGGTGGGACAGGCGGCGGAGCACGCCCCGGGCAAGCCCGGTGAGCAGCGGCGGTCGGTCATCGACAACACCCTGGCCAGGCGTGCGCTCGGCTGGGAGCCCACCGTGCAGCTCCGGGAAGGCCTGAAGGACACGGTGGCGTTCTTCCGCGAGGCGGCCGCGTCGAAGACGGCTCAGGGCCGGGCCAGCTGAGGGCGCTCGGGGACAGCGAGGGCAGGAGAGGGCGGCATGGGGCCGTCCGCTCCCCAGGCCATCAGGGGCCCGCGCTCATGGAATTCACCCGCGCTCGGTGTTACGGAGCGCCGTCCTCCTCGCGCTGTTCCTGCTCATAGGCGCGCGTGACGCGAAACCATGCCGGCAGAGAACGCACACATCCGCAACTTCTGCATCATCGCCCACATCGACCACGGGAAGTCGACGCTCGCGGACCGCCTCCTCGAGAAGACGGGCACCCTCACCAAGCGCGAGGCGCAGGCCCAGTTCCTCGACAACATGGAGCTGGAGCGCGAGCGGGGCATCACCATCAAGGCCCAGTCGGTGCGCATGGACTACACCGCGCGCGACGGCCAGAAGTACGTGCTCAACCTCATCGACACGCCGGGGCACGTGGACTTCGCCTACGAGGTGAGCCGCAGCCTCGCCGCGTGCGAGGGCGCGCTGCTGGTGGTGGACGCCACCCAGGGCGTGGAGGCCCAGACGCTGGCCAACGTCTACATGGCGCTGGACCACGACCTCACCATCATCCCGGTCATCAACAAGATCGACCTGCCCAGCGCGGACGTGGACCGCACCCGCGCGGAGATCGAGGACGTCATCGGCATCGACGCCGCCAGCGCCGTTCCTGCCTCGGCGAAGGAGGGCATCGGCATCCAGGAGATCCTGGAGGCCGTGGTGGCCCAGGTCCCGCCCCCGAAGGGCAACCCGGAGGCGCCGCTCAAGGCGCTCATCTTCGACAGCTGGTACGACAACTACCGCGGCGTGGTGATGCTGGTGCGCGTGCTCGAGGGCACGCTGGCGCTCAAGCAGAAGATCCAGCTGTGGAGCAACAAGAAGAAGTTCGAGGTCCAGGAGCTCGGCGTCTTCAGCCCCTTCAGTCGCCCCGTGGGGAAGCTCATCGCGGGAGAGGTGGGCGTGCTGGTGGCCAACGTGAAGGAGCTCGCCGACGCGAAGGTGGGCGACACCGTCACGGGTGAGGAGGCCCCCACCGAGTCGCCGTTCCCGGGCTTCAAGGAAGTCAAGCCGATGGTGTTCAGCGGCGTCTTCCCCGTGGACAGCGACCAGTACGAGAACCTGCGCGACGCCCTGGTGAAGCTGCGGCTGAACGACTCGGCCTTCACCTACGAGCCGGAGGTCTCCACCGCGCTCGGCTTCGGCTTCCGGTGCGGCTACCTGGGCCTGCTCCACATGGAGATCGTCCAGGAGCGGCTGGAGCGCGAGTACAACCTGTCGCTCATCACCACCGCGCCGAGCGTGGTCTACAAGGTGGTGACGAAGACGGCCGACACGATCTTCGTGGACAACCCGGCCAAGCTGCCGGCCGTGCAGACCATCGAGCACATGGAGGAGCCCCTCCTCACCTGCCACATCCACGTGCCCAACGAGCACCTGGGGGCGGTGCTGAAGCTGTGCCAGGACCGGCGCGGCGTGCAGAAGGACATGAAGTACCTGGGCTCGAGCGGCCAGCGCGTGCAGGTGACCTACGACATGCCGCTGGCCGAGGTGGTGTTCGACTTCTTCGACAAGCTGAAGTCGGTGAGCCGCGGCTACGCCTCGCTGGACTACGAGCTGGCCGGCTACAACGAGGCCCCGCTGGTCAAGCTGGACATCCTCATCAACGGGGACCCGGTGGACGCGCTCTCCATCATCGTGCACCGCGAGCGGGCCTATCACCGCGGGCGCGAGGTGTGCTCCAAGCTGAAGGAGGTCATCCCGAAGCAGATGTTCGAGGTGGCCATCCAGGCGGCCATCGGCGGGAAGATCATCTCTCG
>JAKEEX010000281.1 GCA_022616315.1 Myxococcaceae bacterium | reverse complement strand
GAGACGATGCCCTTTGCGGACGATGCCCCGGGGTGCGAAGGGCGCATGCACATTCGGATTCGAGTTCGGATCCAAGTGCGAAACGAGCACACGGGAAAAGTCTCCCTGTCCGTTGTACTCGAAGACCTCGCCGGCGAAGGCTTGATTGACGTTCTGGTTCACGAGCACCAGGTCACCGTCGGGTCCGAAGAGAAGGCCACGGGGTCCGTCCAAGCCGTTGCCGGACTTCACGAAGACACCCTGGAACTCTCCCGTCTTCGCGCCGTAGCGCTTCACCGTGTTATTCGCGACGTCGCCGATGTAGACCGAATCCTCTCCGGCACGCCCCTTCAGAGCCTCCACTGTCGTCGCAGTCTCTTCAGCTCCGGCGCCTATTGCGGTCTGTGTTGCGGAGTCGCCTTGTGCCTCACTCCCGCAACCGACGCTCAGAACTGCAGCTGCGGCAAGCGCGAGACAGGCGCGCAGCCCGCGAAGGCGCGGCTGCGTCATGTCCTCCATTGGCGCGCTGTTCTTGGTGGAGACGACGATCAAGTTCGGTTTCACCGTGAATCCTCCTTTGTCGGTGTTTGCCGAATATGACCCGCGTCACGTGACTCGCTAGCCGCCTCCCAGTCGCACGACCGTGCGAGTGCGCGGACACGGAAGGGCTCCGCGCTTGGCTCTCCCGTCGCAGCTTGCGAAGCGGGTGGTCAGCGCAGTCAGGAATGACCGCGCTTCTGCACGGTGGATGAGCGCACCCTCAGGTCAGCTCGACCGCGACTGCGGATTCAGGGAAGGCGCAGCAGCGGGCGGCCGTAGGGGAGGAACGGCCAGGGAATGCCCACCACCACCAGGAGGAGGGCGAAGAGCAGCCAGAGCGCCCATCTACGGTGGCGTGCAGCGGTGGGCGGCGCGCTGCGGCTCTTCACCGCGCCCACGTGCGCCAGCATCAGTGCCGCGAGCATCGCAGTGACGTGCTCCACGCTGAAGAAGCGCAGGAGGGAGCTGGACATGGCCGCGCGGAGGTCCGCCAGCGAGCGGGGCGTGAGTGGGCTGAGGGCGACGTAGAGGACGACGCCGAGCAGAACCTGCGCATCCAGTGCGGCGACGAAGAGCCGCTGCAGAGTGCGGTCACGGGGCAGCCATGCACGGCCGCGAGCCCAGGCGAGGAGCGAGGTGCCCAGCGACAGCACGCCGAGCACCACGACACCCCAGCGGAGATACGAGTGGAGAACCAGGACGAGCAGGTAGCTCATGGGGGTGAGTGCTCCGGCACCGCCAGCCTCGAAGGACCCGGGCGCCGTCCGCTTGCCTCGGAGCGCGAAGGCCCCCCATGAGTGGCCGAAGATGCCCACCCTGTCCAGCCCCATGGAGGGCCGGCGCGCGGGCCGCCTGTATCGCCGACCGCCAGGCCCACTCCTGCTACGGTGCACGGGGTCTGGTGCGGAGGTGCTCGAGGTGCTGGATGTCTTCTCGTGTCCTCGCTGCGGGGGAAGATGGATGTCTTCTCGTGTCCTCGCTGCGGGGGAAGACGGCG
>JAKEEX010000280.1 GCA_022616315.1 Myxococcaceae bacterium | reverse complement strand
GTTGAAGATGAAGGGAAAGATGAGGAACTCGAGCCCGTGCGTGTCGTGCGCCTGGCTCCGCAGCGCGTAGCGCATCGCCAGCGGCAGCAAGAGGACGTAGATGCCCAGGACGAGCTTCTCGCTCGCGACCGGGGAGAGGACCGACATGCCTGCCGCCAGGAGGACGTGGCTGAGCCAGTTAGGCACGGGAGCAGGATTGAGCTCGTAGTGCCCACCCAGGGCGGCGCCGTTCTCCGCCAGGTAGCTCAGGAGAAGTCTGGCGTTGTACACGTGGATGGGCCCGTCTGCGATCGGCAGGTAGCCGAACGCAACGACCGGGAGCAACTGCGCCAGAACGCAGACGAAGAAGACGCGCCCCCCGTGCTTCGCGAGGAAGGTGCCGATGGGGCGGAAGAAACTGGACATGGGGGCTCAGGTGCAGCGCTCGGCGAGCAGCGTCGCGCTGGCCGGGTGGGGATTGGTGAGGGCGTGGTGCGTGGTCACAAGATGCGAGCGGGACTCCGCACCGCACAACCCGTTCGCTTGGACGTGGCGCTTGACGAGCGCAGCACCACCCGCCGCTGCGTCCATGAGCGCAGCCCCTCTCGCGGCAGACCTCACTTGAGCAGAGGGGCCGACTGGGTGCCGTTCTCCGCCTCCCACGCGCGCACGACCTCAGCCGCCATCTGCGGTGTCCACCTCGGCCATCGCGAGGCCACTTGCCAGGTGCTGGCGTGACGGGCGGTGTCGAAGTGTGCAGCAGACTGCGCCACGCGGGCCGTTGCCGGGGGTCGCCAGCGCCGAGGCAACAGAGCACATGACCCCACGACGCTCGCGGGGCGCATTGTATGCCGCAGGGCCCATCCCTACCTTGGTCCGCCATTCACCTGCGGTTGCCGAGGTGTGGACGAAAATGTACGCACAAGCTTCCAGAGCCGGTTGTCCCGTGGAGGAGCTGCGGGGGCGTGCTGCCTTCGTGGGCCTTGCGGACGAGTGGGACAAGCTCGCCGACGCGGTGGCCCCGGGCGAGCCATTCCACCGGCACGCCTACCTGCGCACCTGGCTGGACAACTTCGCTCCCCACGGGGACGTGCGCATCCTGACGCAGCGGGGGCTCGACGGGAGCCTGGAGACGGGGCTCGTCCTTCTGTGGGAGCGGACCCGGCGCTTCGGAGTACCGGTGCGCCAGCTCGTCGCCCCGGCGAACGCGCACTCCTACCGCTT
>JAKEEX010000279.1 GCA_022616315.1 Myxococcaceae bacterium | reverse complement strand
CGCACCGGAATCGGCGAGCTGCCGCTGGGTCGTCGCGCCTGGTGGGCACGGATCGACGCCGCGGGGCTCCCTCCGCTCCTGACCCGCTTCGACCTCTCCCAGGGCGACCTGGAGCCACCGCCGATCGTGCTGCGGCGCGGCACGCCCGTGACGATCCGCGCCGAATGGCCCACCGGCACCTCGAACACCGTGCGCATCCGCCAGGAGGAGCAAACGCTCCGGAGCCTCACTTCCTACGGCGGCCAGGAGACGGTCCTCCCTCTCCTGCCCGGCTCCTACCGACTGATCGTCGTGCACCGCGACGCCGTCATCGACGAGCGCGCACTCGAGGTGGGCGCACAGGAAGTCCTGGTGACGCTGTCCGGAGGCTAATCGAACTCTCACGCGCTCCTCAGCACCGCATGCAGCGCCTCTTCTGCCGACGGTGTCCCCGCAAGCCGGCTCATCGCTCGCGCCACCCTCTCCCGCGCCTCCCGCATCGAGAGCCCGAGACGATTGAGCCCCCGGGCAAGAGCCTCCGGGTCGGGGACCCGGGGGTGTGGGTGGTGAGGGTCGTGCGAGTGGCCTGGACGGCGGGCGTGATGTGCGTCGCGCACAGCCGCCAGCGCGTGGGCGTCATCGTCCCCTCGCCTTGACCAGTCCGCGTCCGCGGACTCCCCCATCAAGTCCGCGTCCGCAGACTCCTGTCCCGCCCGCGCGCCACTCGCTCCCGGCTCCCGATGCCGTCCGAGGTCATGTCCTCGACTCTCTGTGTGATCCCGCCGCTGAATCCCTCGTGGGTCTGTTCCGTCGGCATCTGCGGACTCACGACCCCAGTCCGTACGCGCGGACTCTCGCCTCGAGTCCGCGTCCCCAGACCGTAGCCGTTGCGTGACGGCCCCGGCACCCGCAGGATCACGTCCCGAGCTTGCGTGCACAGGTTCGATTCCCGAGCTCACGTTCGCAGGCAACCGCCTCCAGTCTGCGACAGCAGTCCGGCTCGAGTCTGCGTCCGCGGACTCGCGCCTCCGCTGCAGTTCGGCGGACTCCCGTCCCGAGCCTGCGGCCCCCCCGCCCGCGGCCGCGGACTGCCGTCTCGAGTCCGCGTCCACGGACTGAACTCCCAGGCTCGCGTCCGTCACCTCCCTCCTCCAGTCCGCGTCCGCGGACTCCCCGCCCGACCCGGACCATCGAGTTGCGGGTCCCGACCACGGTCCTGGTTGCCGCCCGTCCTTACGAACGACGATCCGGATCTCCGGGAGCACAGCACCCTCCTGCCCGTACTGACCTCCCTTCGCTCGCGGCACCCTCACGTCGCTCTCCTCCGCGCGTGCCCTCCAGCGCAACCCCTCGCCCGCGGTCCCCGTGACACTCAGCAGCCCCGCGTGGATCAACGCGTGACAGGTGGAGCAGGTAGCAGCCTCGTTCTCCGGCACGGTCCGCCCCCCGCGGCTGCGGAAGACGATGTGGTGGCAGTGGTCCGCCGGGTTCTGGCAGTACGGGTTCGAGCAGCGTGCACCGTCTCGCAGCAGGAGCTTGCGCCGCAGCGCCGGCGGCGTCGGCGGGTCGAGCGCTTCGCTGCCGTCGCCTCCGGGTGAAGACCTTGCCTCGTCGCCTGTCGTGGCGCCTCTGCCCGTCATGGCCTCCTCACCGGAAGTGGTTGCCTTGCCGGCGAGACCCGTTCCTTCGTCCACCGTCTCGAGCACCTCCACTCGCGCGCGTCCCTCGATCCGCTCGATCTCCTCGCCGGTGATCTCGACCAGGCCCTCCGGGGTGTGGATCACCGCCCGTTTGCACTGGGGGCAGCGGTGGTAGAGGATGGTCTCCGCCGGCTCCGCCCGGGGACGGCGCTGCAGCGCGCGCGCGGCGGGCTCGGTCGCCAAGAGCCACTCGGCGAGGTACAGCAGCACGTCCTTCATCTCCACCTCCTCGCCCCCGAGACGCTGCGAGAGCTCGGGGGCCACCCGGGCGAGGCCGTGCAGCATCCGCTCGTGCTCCGAGCGGGTGAGGCGCACCACCAGGCGCACTCCGAGGTTGGGGAGTCCGTAGCGCTCCTCCCGCGGACGAAGCCGGTCCTTGGCGATGGCATCCTGGACCTCCGCAGCCAGGGCTTCGTGCGTGTGCCCGCGGGCGAAGGCCAGCCACTCTCCTTCCGTCT
>JAKEEX010000278.1 GCA_022616315.1 Myxococcaceae bacterium | reverse complement strand
CGGGAGGTGCGGGAGCTGGGCTTCCGCGACATCGAGCGCGAGCAGCTGGTGACGTTCCGCATCCACGGCGTCACCCCGGCATTCATCCGGGAGATGCGCGAACTCGGGTACGAGAACATCTCCGCGGACGACCTCGTACAGCTGCGCATCCACGGCGTGGACTCGAAGTTCGTGCGTGCGCTGTCGCGCAAGAAGGACGGGAGCAACCGGAGCCGCTGAGCCCCTGCCCCCTCTCCCGCTGGACGAGGGGCGAGGTGAGGGTGCCGTGGCCCGCCCCGTGACTCTCTGCCTATTCCCGGCTCTTGTCGCGCAGCGGCGGTTCTCTGCGCACGGCGGCCTCTGCATCCTCATCGAAGCCGATGCCCTTGCGCTGGATGCGGTCCTCTCCGTCCTCCCTGTCCGTCACGTCGCGCCGCTCCTCGCCTGGCGGCTGGTGCCTTGCCCGCCGCTCCATCTCCTCGGGGTCCTCGTTCGCCGTCCGGAGCTCCTCATCGGAGGGCCTGTCCAGGTTGGCGCGGGTGGACGTCTCCTTGCTCTTGATGTCGGCCATGGTGGGGCTCCTCTCTCTTCAAGCTCCGAAGCCCTCCGGCGCCTGACAAGGCGCGCCCGCATCACTCCGCGGACCGCAGGTCCCCCTCCCGGGGCGCGGGCAGCCTCTCGCCCCGTGCCACCGCGGCGACGATGCGCGCCAGCTGCGCCACGCCATCACTCAGCGCCGCAGGCCCGGGCTGGAGGATGTACGCGCTCTTCACCTCGTACAGCTGGTCGTCCACCACGGCCTGCACGACGTCCCACCCCGGGCGTGCGGCAATCTTCTCCCGCTTCGCCTTGCGCCCGCACCAGCTGGCGATGACGGCCTCGGGGTTGCGGCGCGCCACCTCCTCGGGGGCGAAGATGCGTCCCTTCGCGCCCTGGTGCGCGCGCGACTCGCGGCACACGTCCTCTCCGCCCACCAGCTCCACCAGCTCCGAGCACCAGCGGATACCGGAGATGAGCGGCTCGTGCCACTCCTCGAAGAAGATGCGCGGCCGGCGCGGCAGCGCCTGTGCGGCCTCGGCGTGGCGCGCGAGGTTCGCCGTGAGCTCGTCCGCGAGCCGCTCCGCAGCCTCCGCGCGTCCCACCAGCGCGCCCACGACGCGGACCGTCTGGAGCACCTCCGCCACCGAGCGCTGGTTGAAGAGGAACACCGGCACACCGCGCTTGCACAGCTCGCGCCCGAGGTCCGCCTGCAGGTCGGAGAACCCGAGCACCACGTCCGGCTTCAGCTCGAGGATGCGCTCGTAGTTGGCGTCCAGGAAGCTGCTCACCTTCGGCTTCTTGCGCGCCTCGGGCGGACGCACGGTGAAGCCGGACACACCCACGACCAGCTCGCCGGCACCGATGCGGTAGAGCGTCTCGGTGGTCTCCTCTGTGAGGCACACCACGCGCTGAGGGTAGCGGGGCGCAGAGGACAGGAGGGCGTCGAGCGACGGAGGAGGCATGGTCCCCGCACCCTAATGCGGGTCGGTCGGGTGCAGGCCCTGCTGCGCTCAGCGCGCCCGCTGTTCGTCGCAGGACGGGCGCGGCGCCCGGACCTACCGGCCCTCCCCGTGCAGGACGTACGTCTGAGCGCGCGAGGTCCCACCATGGCGGCCGCACAGGCTCCCGCCTTCACCGAAGCGCTCATCTTCCTCGGAGCCGCCGTGGTGGCCGTTCCGCTCTTCCGCTGGCTCCGGCTCGGCTCTGCCCTGGGCTACCTCGCGGCCGGGCTGGCCATCGGCCCGTTCGGCCTCGACCTCTTCCAGGACACCGCGATGGTCAGGCGTCTGGCCGAGCTCGGCGTGGTGCTGTTCCTCTTCATCATCGGGCTCGAGCTGAACCTCTCCCGTCTGTGGGCGATGCGCCATGACATCCTGGTGCTCGGCACCTCGCAGCTGGTCGTCTGCGGCCTCTTGGGCATGCTCTATCCACTGCTCGTGGTGGGGCGCAGCTGGCAGGCCGCGCTCGTCGCGGGGCTCGGGCTCGCGCTCTCATCCACCTCGCTCGTCTTGCAGTTGCTCGAGGAGCGCGGAGAGGTGCAGACGCCGCACGGCCGGAAGGTCTTCGCCATCCTCCTCCTGCAGGACCTCGCCATCGTGCCGCTCCTGGCGCTCGTCGCGCTTCTCGCGCCGGGGGGCGGTGAGGGCCGGGAGCCCGCATGGTTCGCGGCGCTCAAGATTGCGTGCGCATTGGGGGTCGTCATCGTGGCCGGGCGCTTCCTGCTCAGCCCCCTCTTCCGCATCCTCGCCAGCTCCCGGGCACGCGAGGTCATGACGGCTGCGGCCCTGCTCGTCGTCCTCGCGGCGGCCTCCGCCATGACGTTCGCCGGCCTGTCGCCCGCGCTGGGCGCGCTCCTCGCCGGCTTGCTGCTCGCCGAGTCCACCTACCGGCACGAGCTGAAGGCGGACATCGAGCCGTTCCGCGGGCTGTTCCTGGGCCTGTTCTTCATGTCCGTGGGAATGACGGTGGACCCGGGCGTCGTCGCGCGCGCCTGGCTCGTCCTGCTGGGCGCCGTCGCCTCGTTGTTCGTTATCAAGATCGTGAGCATCTACGGCCTCATGCGCGCGATGCGCAACAGCCACGAGACGTCCGTGCGCACCGCGCTCCTCCTCCCGCAGGCGGGCGAGTTCGGCTTCGTCCTCTACTCCGCGGCGCTGGCGGCAGGTGTGATTCCGCAGGAGATGGCCACCCGGCTCGTCGCGCTCGTCATCCTCACCATGGCGCTCACGCCACCGCTGCTCGCGCTCGCGCCCCGGCTCCTCCGGCGGAGGCCCGGACGGGAGCGCGAGGAGACGTTCGAGGGGGCCAGGGGCGGGGTGCTCCTCATCGGCTTCGGCCGCTTCGGCCAGATCGTCAGCCAGCTCCTGGTCCTCGAGGGAATCGACGTGACGGCCATCGACATCGACGTGGAGATGATCGAGGCCGCCGAGCGGTTCGGCTTCAAGGTCTACTACAGCGACGGGACGCGCCTGGAGGTGCTCCGCGCCGCCGGAGCGGAACGCGCGTACATCATCTGCGTCTGCGTCGAGAAGAAGGAGACGGCGAACCACATCGTCGACGCCGTCCGCGCGACGTTTCCGCTCGCCAGGCTCTACGTGCGCTCCTACGACCGGATTCACACGCTCGAGCTGCTGGAGCGGGGCGTCGACTTCGAGGTGCGCGAGACGTACGAGAGCGCCATCTCCTTCGGGCGCGCCGCGCTCGAGGGACTGGAGCTTCCGCCCGAGCACGTGACGGAGCTGGAGGTGGAGATGCGTCGGCGCGACCGGGAGCGCCTGGCCCTGCAGCAGCAGGGGACCCTCGAGTCTGGCAGGGAGGGCGTCTACACGCGCCTCGTTCCGCGTCCCGAGCCGCTCACGAGCCCGCGCCGTAAGGGCGTGGTCCTCCACCGTCCCGACGCCTCCGGCACGGAGGCGGGTCCCACCCCTCCCTCACCGCGCGACGGGGAGCACGAACCCTGAGCCGGTCCCCGCGTGCCAATCTCGGCCCCGCGCGCAGCTCGCCTCGCGCCCCTGTGCTGCGCGGTGCCGCAGCCTCACTTCCCGCCGCTCCGGGCCCGGGACCTGGGCGCCGTCCGCTCCCGGAACTCCTCGAGCAGGAAGTCCCACACGGCAGCGACGCGGGGGACGTCGCGCAGGGCCCGATGCCCGACGAGCCAGAGCGCTTCCTCCGGTAGGTCCGCCGCGCTCGCATCGAGCGCGCGTGCGTGGCGCACCGGGACGAGGCCATAGCGGGGCAGGTAGGGCCCGGGGGCGAGGACGAGCCCGAGCCCCGAGGCGGCAGCCACCAGCTGCGACGTGAAGTGGCTGGTGCGCAGCACCCGGTCGGCCGTGGGCACGTGCCTGGTGAGCCAGCGTGCCGTCGGGATGCTCGCGAGGTCCTCACCCCACGTCACCCACGGCGCCACGTCCCACCGCTCCACCCGTCCCAGGCGCCGGGCCAGCTCCGGCGAGGTGACCACCTCCCACCGCACCGTCACGAGCTTCGTCAGCAGCAGCTCCGCGCCCCGGGAAGGTACCGAGCGCAGCGCCAGGTCCGCCTCGTGCCGCGTGAGGTCCACGGCGCGCACGGACGCGTCCAGCTCGAGGCGCAGTCCGGGATGGCGCTGCCGCAGGCGCACGAGCGAGGGGACCACGAAGGTCTCGGACACGCCGGGCGCGCAGCTCAGGCGCACCACGCCCTCGGCCCTCGCCTCCACTCCGGTCACGTCGCGGGTGAGGCGCGCCTGCGCTGCCTCCATGGCCTCGGCCGCCGGGAGGATGACCTCCGCGTGACGGGTGGGCAGCACGCCCTGGCGTGTCCGGTCGAACAGCCGGACCCCCAGCGCCTCCTCCAGGGCCACGAGGCGGCGGCTGACGGTCGAGGTGTCCATGCCGAGCCTGGAGGCCGCCTGGCCCAGGCTGCGCAGCCGCACCAGGGCGAGGAAGATGCGCACGTCGTCCCAGCGCATCCCCGGTAGCTCTTGCATTCTTGCGCTCATTGTTTGCATTTCTGGGCATTCCCTTGCGCCGGCGCAAGAGCCATATCCGGGGCATGAACACGACCCCTCCTGCGCAACACGTCGTCCTCGGTGCGGGCCAGATTGGCCCCCGCCTCGCCCGACTCCTCCTCGCACGCGGCCACCGCGTCCGCATGGTGCATCGCAGCCGTGGCAGCTCGAGCGCGCCCCCGGGCATCGAGGTGGTGAACGGCGACATGACCGACCTGGCGTTCGCCGAGGAGGCCACCCGTGGGGCCGCCGTCGTCTACGACTGCATGAATCCGCCCTATCCCCAGTGGGGCGAGCTGCTCCTCCCCGTCGCCCGCGGTGCGTTGCACGGCGCGGCCAGGGCGCGCGCCCGGCTCGTCGCGCTCGACAACCTCTACATGTATGGACGTCCGGGCGGACCGATGCGCGAGGACTCGCCGCTCACGCCCTGCAGCCGGAAGGGCGAGCTGCGCGTCCGGCTCGCGGCGCTGCGCCTCGCGGCCCACGCCAGCGGCGCGGTGTCCGTCGCCATCGGGAGGGCGAGCGACTACTTCGGCGAGGACCTGCAGAACTCGTTCTGGGGTGACCGCTTCTTCGAGCGGGTGCTCGCCGGCAGGCCGGGAGAGTGCACGGGAGACCCGGAGATGCCCCACTCCTACACCTACGCCGGGGACGTCGCGCGGGGCCTGCTCACCCTGGGCGAGCGCGCGGAGGCAGTGGGCCAGGTGTGGCACCTCCCCACGCCTCCGGCCGAGAGCACCACCTCGCTGGCCCGTCGACTGGGGCACGCCCTCGGGCTTCTCCACGTCACCATGACACGCATCCCGAGGCTGGCCCTGCGCGCGGCGGGCCTCTTCTCGCCCATGATGCGCGAGCTGCCCGAGATGGCCTACCAGTGGGAGGTCCCCTTCGTCATCGACGACACGCGCTTCCGCACGGCCTTCGGCGAGGGGACCACGTCCATCGACGACGCGGTGGCGAGCACGGCGGCGTGGGCCCGCCGGCGCTACGGACTGAGCGCGGCGGCGTAGCGAGAGCGGCGGACACACCTCGGCGCCGCGTGAGCTTCACCTGTACGCCCCATGGCGCCGGGCACTTTGACGCCGGTGCTCGAGGAGGACTACGCAATGGCCCGGGGCCGGGCGCGTCTCTCCCTTCGCCGCGCCGACCTCAGGCTCCCGGCCCCAGGCCCCGCTGCCAACCCGCCGTCCCCGGAGATCGCATGCACCCTGCTCCCGCAGTCCGTCTGCGCACGCTGGCGCTCCTCATGCTCGCGCCAGCGCTGGCGCTCGCCGCACCGCCGAAGTCCGCGGAGACGCCACGCGCCCCGAAGCGCTACACCATCGAGCAGTTCATGGAGAGCACCCGCTTCGGTGGCGCCTCCTTCTCGCCGGACGAGAAGCGCATCCTCTTCCAATCCAACGCCACGGGCATCTTCAACGCGTACACGGTGGCGGTGAAGGGTGGGACGCCCACCGCGATGACGCGCTCGAAGACGGACTCGACGTTCGCGGTCTCGTACTTCCCGAAGGACGGCCGCATCCTCTACACGCGCGACCAGGGCGGGAACGAGAACAACCACCTCTACGTCCGCGGCCTCGACGGACGGGAGAAGGACCTCACCCCCGGTGAGAAGCTCAAGGCCTCCTTCGCGGGCTGGAGCGGCGATGACACGGCCTTCTACGTCGCCACGAACGAGCGCGACCCGCGCTTCTTCGACCTCTACCGCTACGACGCGAAGACGTACGCCCGCACCCGCGTCTACGAGGACAAGGTGGGCTACGAGCTGTCGGACGTGTCGCCCGACGGCAGGTGGCTCGCCTTCGACAAGTCGAACACCACCGCCGACAGCGACGTGTACCTGTACGACGTGCAGACGCAGGAGCTGAAGCACCTCACGCCCCACAAGGGCATCGCGGCCTACTCCGCGAGCAGCTTCGACCCCGACTCCCGCGCGCTCTACTTCCTCACGAACGACGGGAGCGAGTTCACCCGCGTCCGCCGCTACGAGCTGGCGACGGGAAAGACGGAGGACGTCGAGTCGGCGGAGTGGGACGTCATGTACACGGTCTTCTCGAAGAAGGGGAAGTACCGCATCACCGCCATCAACGAGGACGGCCGCACCGTCATCCGCCTCTACGACGCGAAGAGCGGCCAGAAGCTCCCGCTGCCGGAGCTCCCCGCGGGCGACATCACCTCGGTCCGCATCTCGCCGAGCGAGAACCTGATGGCCTTCTACCACAACGGGGACCGCTCCCCCTCGAACCTCTACGTGCACGACTTCCGTAGCGGGAAGACGACGCGGCTCACCCAGGCGCTGAGCAGGCACATCGACGCGGCGGACCTGGTGGACTCGGAGGTGGTGCGCTTCAAGTCGTTCGACGACATGGAGGTTCCGAACATCCTCTTCAAGCCGCACCAGGCCACGGCGGAGTCGAAGGCGCCCGCGCTCGTGTGGGTCCACGGCGGTCCGGGCGGCCAGACGCGCAAGGGCTACAGCCCGTTCATCCAGTACCTCGTGAATCACGGCTACGTGGTGCTCGGCATCAACAACCGCGGCTCGTCCGGCTACGGAAAGACGTTCTTCACCGCGGACGACGGCAAGCACGGCCGCGAGCCGCTCTGGGACTGCGTGGCGGCGAAGAAGTACCTGGCCAGCCTGCCCTACGTGGACGGCAGCCGGGTGGGCATCATCGGCGGCAGCTACGGCGGCTACATGGTGCTGTCCGCGCTCGCCTTCCAGCCCGAGGAGTTCAACGTGGGCGTGGACATCTTCGGCGTGTCCAACTGGCTGCGGACGCTCAAGAGCATCCCGCCGTACTGGGAGTCGTTCCGCCTGGCGCTCTACCAGGAGGTTGGCAACCCGGAGAAGGAGGAGCAGAAGCTGCGCGACACCTCGCCGCTCTTCCATGCGGACAAGATTCGCAAGCCGTTGCTGGTCCTCCAGGGCGCGAACGACCCTCGCGTCATCAAGCCCGAGTCGGATGAGATCGTGCAGGCGGTGCAGAAGAACGGCGTGCCGGTGGAGTACGTGGTGTTCCCGGACGAGGGGCACGGCTTCACGAAGAAGGCCAACGAGGTGAAGGCTTACTCCACCACGCTGCAGTTCCTCGACCGCCACCTGAAGAACCCGCCGACCGCGGCGAACGACTGAGCCTCGGCGGGTGAAGCGGGCACGGCGCCGCGGTGCACGAATCGGTCGGGGATGAGCCGCTCGTCCCCGACCTCATGAGACGTGACAGCGACTGGCGGGGCACCCGCGCCAGGTGTGCCTCCGAGGCGTGGAGGGTGACCCCTACTCCTGCGCCGAGAGCCCCGCGAGGAACTCCTCCACCGCGGCGTTGTACTCCGCGGGGCAGTCCAGCTGCACCGCATGCCCGCAGCCGGCGAGCCCCACCAGCCGCGAGCCGCGGATGCCCTGCTGCCCCACCTCCATCACGCCACGCGTGGTGCCGGGGTGCATGAAGCGGTTGGGGATGAGCAGGTCCGCCTCGCCGAAGACGATGACGGTGGGAGCGGAGATGCGCCCGAGCCCCTCGCGCACGCCGTCGTTGTGCGCGAGCCCGCTCACGCTGCGCACGTTGGCGTGGGCGTAGGCGCGGAAGTGGGGGTCCTTCGCCAGCTGCACGCGCTCCTCGACGAGCCACTCCAGCTCCGGCCGCCACCGTGCGAAGTTGGCCACGCGCACGCTCGTGTGGATGTCCTTCTCGGTCGCGCCGGTGATGCGCTCCACGGTGAAGGCGCCCTCGATCGCGGTCTTCTCCTGCGCGGTGAAGGTCTCGAAGCCCGCGGGCGCGGTGAGCACCAGGGCGCGCACGTCCCCGGGGTGGCGCTGGGCGTAGGCGAGCGCGGTCTGCCCGCCCATGCTGTGCCCCACCAGGACGGGCCGCGTGAGACCGAGCGCCCCCGCAGCCTCGTGCGCAGCTTCCGCCATGGCCTCCATGGTGTACGGGAAGCCCTCCGGCTTGTCGGACTTGCCGTAGCCCGGCAGGTCCATCGCCACCACGTGCCAGCCCTGCGCGGCGAAGGCATCCAGCTGGTAGCGCCAGGACTTCGAATAGCTGCCGAGTCCGTGGAGGAAGAGCAGCGTCCCATTCGGGCCTCCGCGGTTGAGCTCCACGGTGGCCACCTCGAGCGCTCCGGACAGGCCGTGTGCCTGCGACGTGCTCGGCAGCGCCACGCGCTTCACGGGCCAGGGCTCGCCCTGAAGGGACGTGTACTGGAGCCCGGGGAACGAGGGCGGGGACTGCGGGGCGGTGGGAGCGTGGGCGCAGCCCGTGGCGAGCAGGGCGGAGAGGAGGGCGAGGCCAGTTCGGCGAGACAGGAGCATGGGTGCACCTCGGGCAGAGCGGGACACGGCCAGGGGACTCGGGTGGGGAGGACAGGACGACAACCCCCTCACCCCGTCCCTCTCCCAGAGGGAGAGGGGAGGTCGGGT
>JAKEEX010000277.1 GCA_022616315.1 Myxococcaceae bacterium | reverse complement strand
GGAGTTCGGTGGGTACGCGCAGGCGGACTACAGCCTCGTCCCGGAGAAGCTGCGTCTGGTGGGTGCCGCGCGCGTGGACACGCACAGCAACTACTCGCCGCAGTTCAGCCCGAAGCTCGCCCTGGCCTACAGCATCAACAAGCTGCACAACGTGCGCCTCGGCTACAACCGCGCATTCAAGAGCCCCTCCATCCTGGAGAACTACCTGCTCCTCAATAACTTCCTCCTTGGGAACAGGACGGGCTTCACCGTGAAGACGTACCAGCGGAACTCGGACGGCTCCCTGGGCGCCGAGGTGTCCTCGCGGGAGATTGCGCCGCTGTCGCCCGAGGAGGTGAACTCCGTCGAGGCAGGCTACAAGGGCAGCATCGCGAACAAGCTGTACGTGGACGTGGTGGGCTACCACTCCTGGTACAACAACTTCATCAGCCCCCTCACCGCGCGCACCGCCACCACCGCGACGACGGTGGACCGCGCGTTCTACCCGGATGGGAAGCTGGTGGCGGACGGGACGCCGGCGGCCGGCACCCTCTTCACGTACTCCAACTTCGGCCGCGCGCGTGTGTGGGGCGCGGACTTCGGGCTGGACTACTCGCCCATTCCCCAGCTGACGCTGAGCGGAAGCTTCTCGTACATCAAGATGCAGAGCTTCCACGCCAACGACGCGAGCATGAAGGCGCTGCTCCTCAACGTGCCCACCACGAAGCTGAAGGGCTCGGTGACGCTCGAGAACGTGGGCGTGAAGGACACGTTCCTCAGGCTCTCTGGCCGCTACCAGAATGCGTATGACTTCGCGTCCGGCCGCTGGGTGAGCGCCACGCTGCTCGCGGACCAGGGCGGCCAGGTGCCCCAGCGCTTCGTCACGGATGTGGCGCTCGGCTACACGCTTCCGATGGGGCTGGGCCTGAGCCTCAACATCGCCAACCTCTTCGACGACAAGGGCGTGGACATCCTCGGCGCAGCGCCTGGCGGTCGCTACGGCTACCTGCAGCTGTCCTACAACCTGGACGGGCTGCAGTTCTGACCGACTCCTCACGTCGCGACGTCGAACCGCACGTCGCGACGTGAACGGGCCAGGGAGGCGGCCTCCACCGCCTCGACCGGGGGCCTCGGGGGCGAGGGGACTGGAGGCCCTCCGGGGCTCCTGGCAGGCTGCGGCGCTTCGTCCCTCGCCCACCCATGGCCACACGTCGCCCGACCTCTGCGCACCCATCGGCCCGCAGACGAACGCCGCCACCACCCGCCTCGCTGGTGCACAGGGCCCGCGAGGCCGCGGTGAGGCACTTCGCGCGCTATGGCTTCGAGGGTGCTTCCCTCCAGGCCATCGCCGAGGAAGTGGGGACCTCGAAGCAGGCCCTCATCTATCACTTCAAGTCCAAGGAGGGGCTTCGCGAGGCCGTCATCGAGGACATGGTGCGCGGGTGGAACGAGGAGCTGCCCCGCCTGATGACTGCGCTGACACGCAGAGAGGTGCCCTTCGAAGAGGCGCTCTCCACCGTGTTCGTCCGCCTCCTCGAGAAGCCCGAACGCGCACGCTTCGTCATCCAGGAGCGGCTCCGGCGGACCGGCGCGGAGTCCGTCCAGGGGCCCCTCACCGCATTCTGGCTCGAGCTCGCCACCGAGCTCGTCCGCAGCGGACAGCGGGAGGGAACGGTGGCGCCCGAGGTGGATGCGGAGATGTGGTCCATCAGCCTGGCCGACCTCATCGTCAATGCCTTCGCCTTCACGGACCCGAAGGCGAACGCGCGATGGCGTTCACGCCGGCTCAAGGAAGTCGCTCGTATCGTCGGCACCAGCCTGCACCCCGCGCGCTGAAGCCGTCTCGCTCCTCTGCGCCGCCCCGATGTCGCCCGGGTTGTCCACCCGTGCGGTCTCGCGCAGCAGGAGGAGGACGCCTCGGATGCGTGGGGGGAGCCCTGTCGGGTGCATGGCGTGCGCGGGCTCGGACACTCCACTCGCGCAGGGTGCCGCGGAGGCGTCATGGCCGGGGCCCCACTGTACATGTGGTAGGCCCCCGGTTGAGCCTGGTTACCAGGAGGCCTCGTCACGGACGAACGCACGGCAGGGGAGCAGACGCCGCACGGAAAGGGCGCGCACCACCTGGGCCGCCACGTCCTCCGCCTGCTCGTCGCGCTGGTGGGGACGTCCCTGCTGCTGACACACCTGCTCCTCAACTTCGGCGCCTTCACGGACCGCTCCATCCCGCTCGGTGGGGGGGCCGAGATGCACTGGAAGCGTGGGTGGATGCTGTGGCCGGGACGTGTCCACCTGCGCGGCGTCGTGCTCACACACGCCACGGGCGCGCTCGCGTGCCGGTCGGACGTGGAGAAGGTGCGGGTCGATGTCTCGCTCGCTGCGCTTCTCGACAGACGGCTGGAGACCCGAGGTGTCCTCGCGCAGGACGTCCGCGTCGAGTGTGGTGCGCCCCGGGTCGAAGCACGTGAATCCGAACGAACCGGGGCGCTTCCATCCGTGGGTGGCAGGCCCCTCCTCGAGTCCTTCCAGCTGCGTGGCGTCCAGGTCCTCGCCCTTCGGGAGGTGACAGCGGCGGGCCTCACCTGGCGCGGCGAGGGTTCAGCGGAAGGCAGCATTGGGCTGGTGCCCCTCAAGGAGCTCCATCTCACGCAAGCCCGCGCACGCCTGGGGCCGGGACCCATCTCGGCAGATGATGCGTCGGTCGGGCAGCTGCGCGAGGCGGTGGTGGACGGCACCGTGACTGCACGGATGGAGAGCCCGGGCGAGGCGCTCGACATCCTGGGTGGGACGGACGCGCAGCTCCGGCTCTCCGTGGAGCTCACGTCGCTTCAGGCGCTCGCGGAGACCGAGAGAGTCCCTCCCACCGCTGCGTCCGCGCGCGGACAGGGACAACTGGACGTCCAGCTGCAGCTGCGCAAGGGGACGCTCGCGCCGGGCAGTCGTGTCTCCGGGGCGGGACGTGCGCTGGCGCTGCGGCTTGGGCCCTTGACCGTTGCCGGCGCGTGGGAGGTGCGGGGCGAGGTGGAGCAGGGAACGAACGGTGCCTCCAGTCATGTCTCGGCACGCCTCGAGCCGCTCCGCGTGACGGGAGGGCGGGGGCTGCTCCTGCTCCAGGCACCCCGCGCGGTCCTCGAGCTCGAGGCCCCCACCGTACGCCTGGGGAAGGCCACCGAGCTTTCGCGCGTCCACCTGGAGGTGGCCCCCAGCTCGCCCGTGGATCTGCGCCTCCTGCAGCGCTGGACGGGGCAGAGCTTCGAGGTGCTGTCCGGCACTGCCACCGTTCGCTCGACCACCGTGAAGCCCGCGAGGGCGGAGGATGTCTTCTCCCGCATCGACGTGGCCACAGGGCCCGTGTCTGCGCGGTGGGGGCCCGCCAACCTGGAAGGTCGCGCGAAGGCCCAGCTGGACGTGCGACGGCTCGCGCTCCAGCGCGGCGCCCTCGTCCTCTCCGGCACGGAGGTGACGCTCGGTGACGTCGCCGTCCGCACGGTGAACGCAGCTCCGCCTCCCTGGAGCGCTTCCCTCCGCCTCTCGGACGCCACGCTCCGCGTCGAGCCTCCGCGCTTGCAAGCGAGGCTCGAAGGCCGCCTCACCGATGCGGGCCCCTTCGTCGCGCTCGTCGCGGACGAGAGAGGAGTGCCGCGCGTGCTGGCGCCGCTGCTGAAACCCGATGACCTCACCTTCAAGGCGACACTGATGCTCGACGAGGAGGGCCTTCGACTGACGGGGCTCGATGCGCACGGGGGAACCGTGCGCCTTCGCGGCGAGGTGGCCGGGCGCGGGGAGCTTGCGAGCGCTGTGCTGCTCGTTCACCTCGGTCCCTTCACCGCCGGCGTGGAGGTGGAGCGCAACCACACCCGCCTTCACCTGTGGCGACCGGAGCGCTGGTTCGAACAGCGGATGGGTGTGATGCACGAGTGAAGCGAAGGACTGCGCAGGGGTAGGCGTCGGGCCGAGCCACCTGCCGCCCCCCCGGTGCTGCCTGCGGGAGAGAGGGCCTTGCACCCTCGCCGCTGCCACCCACGCGACGCCCGCCCACTTTTGGGCTGCGGAGGGGACGCGCCCCGGAGGGCACGATGCGCAAGCACGCTCACGTCGTCTCCGTCCTCTCTCTCCTGTGGGCCATGGTGGCGTCCGCAGCTCCGGGTGCGCCGCTGCCCTCGCCGTTCGGCTTCGGCCAGGAAACCTGGACCCCGGAGCGCGAGCGTGAGCGGGAAGTGGTGGTCGTGGAGGAGCCCCGTCGCTCGGACGAGGGCGTCTACGCGCTGGTGGGAGGCGGGCTGGACGGCTACACCGGCGTGCTCGGAAACACGGTGAACCTGGGCCCGACCGCCGGCGCCATCGTGGGCTACAAGGGCGCGATGCTGGGCCTCGAGGGCGCCTACAGCGCCAGCGGCGCGGACGTGAGCGGCGTGAGTGCGGGCCCGGGGCTGGACATCGTCCGCAACAGCGGTCAGCTGGCGGGCACGCTCGGCCTGCTCAACGAGCCCCTGCAGCCGTTCCTCATGGGCGGCATCGGGCTGGATTTCTACCGGGCGCGCAACGGTGGGGCGCTGGGCTTCCAGGACGCCACCAGCTTCAACATCCCGGTGGGCGGCGGCCTCCGCTACAACATCACCCGCTTCCTCACCGCAGACGCGCGCTTCAACTACAACTTCCTCCTCGGCGAGAACTTCGCGCCCGGAGACCCGGCCGGAAACCGCTACTCGGGCCTCCTCTCCATCGGCGGCACGCTCTGACCGCGCTCGCCGGGCGTCAGTGGTGCTTCTTCGGCTCGGGCGGGTACGTCTCGAAGACCTTGTCCGTCACCTTCTGCATGAACGTCGCGCCCTCGGGGCCGGCGAGCTTCCCCGGCGTCACCTCCTCCGAGGAGTAGGCGCGCCACACCAGCTGCTTCGTGCGCGCGTCCACCAGGTCCACGATCAGAGTGCCCTCCGTGTACGTGCGGGTCCAGAACTCGTCGTAGCCCGGGCCCCACCAGCCGTCGGGTCCCCAGCCGCCCCAGCCCCAGCCACCGTAGGCCTCCGGGCCCCACGACTCCACCTCGGTCCTCTCGCGCGCGCCGGCGACGTACGTGACGTAGAGGTCCGGTGACTCCGTGTTCTCCTGGAGCCCGTGGGCCTTCAGCGTGTTCTTCAGCGCGGCGTCCACGCGCTCGTTGAGGAGCGTGTCGCTCACACCCGGGTCGGTGCGGTTCACCACCTTGCCCGAGCGGATGGCGAAGCTGTGGTACGCGCTGAAGTCCGCATTCGGGTCATAGTCCCGCTTCACCTGCACGGTGGCGCAGGCGGACAGCGCGAGCGCGAGGCCCGCGGTGAGCAGGATGCGGCGGGTGGCCTCTCGGTTCGGGTGGGGCGTCGTCATGGAGCCTCCTCCTCGTCATGGCCCGGTGGATGGGCCATGGCCTGCAAGCTGTGGCGGCGCGGGAGCACCTCACAGGAGCCGGGCAGGGGGCGGCACGTGTGTCGAGCCGGGGAGGAAGCGCGGTGGGTCCCCGCAGGTGCGCCTGCGGCCGTGCGTGCGAAAGGCAGGCGGTTGCCCTCCTCCGGTCGGGCTTCCAGTTTCCATCAGGACATCCCCCGGGAGGGCACCATGGCTTCGAGGTGCACGCGTCGTTGGGCGGGCGTCGCGGTGGTCGCGACACTGGCGCTGGGGTGCGCGAGCACCGAGGAGAGACGGCAGGCGGAGGTGCTGCGCCTGGGCGAGGCCGCCGTGGACAAGGCGGCGTACGCGGACGAGCTCGCGCTCTTCGACCAGAAGCAGATTGCCATGGCGCAGATTGTGCTCGAGCGCAGCGAGGACCCGGCGGTGCGCGCGCTCGCCACCCGCGTGGCCCACGAGCACGTCGCGCACCTCGGGCGCCTGGAGGCGTGGGCGCAGGCCAAGGCGGTGGAGCTGGGGATGATGGACCTCGAGCAGGGGATGGGCGGCGCCGGCGGTGGAGAGGAGGCCATGGAGGAGCAGCGCGAGCAGCTGGCGGCGCGCGCGGACGAGCGCATCCGCGCGCTGGAGGAGAAGGCGGCGGAGGCCCGCGCGGACCTGCGGGCGCTGGGAGCGGAGAGTGGTGAGGAGTTCGAGCGGGCGTACCTCGCGCAGCTGGTGGAGGAGCAGAGGGCGGGGTTGAAGCTGGTTGAGCGCGGGCGCAGGGAGTTCAAGGGGGATGGTGCGCTCGCCACGCTGCTGACGCAGACCGAGCCGGTGCTCGAGAAGAACGTGAAGAGCGCACAGGAGCTCGGGCGGCGCGTCGGGGAGTGATGGGTCAGAAGGGCTCGGTGTCGATGTTCTCGGCGCCGGGCGGGGGCAGGGCGCCGCCGTCGTGCTCCTCGATGAGGTGCACCTCGGACCAGCCGTGCTTCAAGCGGACACGCTGCCCCTGCACCTCGGCGACCTCGTCGGCCCCGAACTCGACTATCTCGCCCTGGCGAAAGGCTTTG
>JAKEEX010000276.1 GCA_022616315.1 Myxococcaceae bacterium | reverse complement strand
GCGGACGTCCACCCACGCGAGCGCGGACTGCGACAGGAATCGGCCCACGGCGAGACGGCCCGTGAGGAGCTCCGCCATGAGGTTGATGCGCCGGAAGCTCGCGGTGATGTCTCCGCCGCCTGCCCAGCGACGCCTCGCGCCGGCGGCCCCGTCAACGTCCGCGGAGTAGCCGCTCGCGCCCACCTCGAGTCCCTTCACCGGGCGCGCGGTGAGCCGCGCCGCGACGTCCTCGCCCTGGGAGGTGCCGAGCTCATCCCTCTGGCCCCGGAAGACGCCGAGGGAGGCACGCAGCCTTGCCCACGGCGTGCTGCGTGCTTCGACCATCACACCGGGCCTGCGGCCCCCAAGCCCGTGGGCTTCCACCACGTAGTCCTCGACGAGCCCGCGACTCTGAAGGGGCAGGTTCCAGCTGGACTCCAGGGCGCGCGCCATGAACGGCGCCTTGAACTGACCCGCGGTGACGCGAAGGGACTCGCTCCCGTCCCGCATGCGCACGAATGCGTCGCGCAGGAGGCGGCTGGAGGTGAGCTCGGTGGAGACCTCCGCGTCCACCAGACCCCACTCGGCCGTCACACCCACGCGGGCCGAGGGGATGGAGACTGTGCGGGCGTAGTCCGCGCGCTCGTCCGCGCTCAAGCGCGCAAACACGCGCCCGGTCAGGCCCAGCTTGAGCGCCGGCTCGACGTCCTCCGCTCCATCAGCGGGGCCATTCGCATCGCGCGGCTCCGACGGTGCCGCCTCTCCTTTGGAGGGGGACGGCTCCACCTGTCCTCTCTCCCCCTGGGAGAGGGACGGGGTGAGGGGGTTGTGCCCCTGCTCGGCGCGCTGGGCGGTCCCGCTCTCGGGCGCTGCTGCCCAGGCACTCCCGGACAGGGCAAGTGCGAAGAGGAGGCCCCCCGCCTCCCGCGTGCCTTTCGCGCACATCCGCCGTCCCCCCTCGCCGTCCAACAGCCTGTGGCCTTTTTGCAACGGCGGTGCCCGGCAGGGGCGTCGGGAAGAGAACGGACACCGGGCGGGCAAGAGAACCCGGCTGGCCACAGTGGGCAGCCGCGTTCCCACACGGGGCCTGTCACATTCCTGCGACGTCGTCGTGTCCCAGGCCCTCGCGCGGGCCTAATAGCGCGGCATGCCAGGGTCCACGGTCACTGCGTACAGGTCGATTCCGCCGCGCAGGCTGCACGCGTCGAAGCCCAGTGACTGGAGGTACGCGGCGCCATCCAGGCTCCGCACCCCGTGGTGGCAGTAGACGACGACCTCGCGTTCGCGCAGGGCCTCCAGCTCCTCCGCGTGCTCCGCGAGCTCGGGGAGCGGCACCAGGAGCGAGCCCGGGAGCGCGACGTACGCATGCTCATGCGGGAAGCGGACGTCGAGCAGTGCGGGCCGTTTCTCCGCGGGGCCACGGAGTCGCTCGGCGAGTGCCTGGGGTGAGATCTCAGGGACGGGC
>JAKEEX010000275.1 GCA_022616315.1 Myxococcaceae bacterium | reverse complement strand
GCGCGCCACCCTCAAGGTGGGCAGCCACGCCTCCACCACCTGGCCGTGGATGAGGCGGTTGTCGACGCGGACGAGCGCAATCACGGGAGTGGAGGGGTCTCGAGGGCCGTCAGGCCGGGCGACGCTCCTGCGCGTGCCGCAGGAGGGCCGAGGCGCAGGTGATGTTGCGCTGGGCGTGGTTCGCGAGCGCTTCGGCCATGTCCGGCAGCGCCATGGCCTCGCTCCGGAGCGAGTTGGCCTTGAGCAGCATGGGGAGGTTGACGCCCGCAAGCACCTCCAGCGAGCGGCGCTGGCAGAGCATCAGCGACTCCTTGCACGGCGTCCCGCCGAACAGGTCCGCGAGCACGATGACGCCGTCGCCCTCCTCCACCGACTCCACCGCGACGCGCACGCGCTCACGGATGGCCTCCGGCGGGGAGCCCGGCTCGATGCTGCACGTCGCCACCGAGGGCAGCTTGCCCACGATCTGCTCGGCGGTGGCCACCAGCTCCTCCGCCAGTCTTCCGTGGGATGCAACGACGAGCCCGACCATGATCCACCTCTCACCAGGCCCCTACCGGGGGCCTCACTACCGCCGAGTGCGGGGGCGCGCAACCCTGGACCCACATCCCTACCAAAAGATTCGCTTCCGGGAGCCCACACGCGACACCCATCCGCGAAGCCGGCCTGTCACCGGGCAGGCAGCCTTGAGGAGCACCTGGGCCGGTGTGCGCCCTCCTATTCCTTCTCCACGTCCCGGTCCCACAGCTGGACACGGGCGCCGGCCTGGGAGAGGCGCCGGTGGAGCTCGTGGGCCATGGCCACGCTCCGGTGCTTCCCGCCGGTGCACCCCAGTGCGATGGTGAGGTAGGCCTTCCCCTCCTTCTGATAACGGGGGAAGAGAAACTCGCAGAGCTCTTCCACCTTCTGGAGGAAGGACTGCGACTCCTCGCGGTCCAGCACATAGGCGGCCACCTGCGGGTGGTGGCCGGTGAGCCCCTTCATCTCCGGGATGAAGTAGGGGTTGGGCAGGAAGCGCACGTCCAGCACGAGGTCCGCCTGGGGCGGCACCCCGTAGCGGTAGCCGAAGGACATGACGGACAGGGAGGGGCCGCTCGAGGGCGCCGCGCTGAACCGCCCCTGCACGAGCCGCTTCAGGTCGTGGACGTTGAGCGTCGAGCTGTCGATGAGCTGGTCCGCCATCTCGCGCAGGTCGCGGAGCGCCTCGCGCTCACGGCGGATGCCGTCGGCCACGCTGCCGTCCGGTGCGAGCGGGTGGCGGCGGCGCGTCTCGCTGAAGCGGCGCATGAGGCTCTCGTCGCTCGCGTCCAGGAAGAGCACCTCCAGCTGGTGGCCCGCGCGCCGCACCTCGGCCAGCACGCGCGGCACCGCGTGGAGGAAGACGCCTTCGCGCGCGTCCACCACGAGCGCGAGCCGGTCCACGTGGCCCACCTCGGCCAGCTCCGTGAGCTTTGGCAACAGGAGGATGGGCAGGTTGTCGATGCAGAAGAAGTTGACGTCCTCGAGCGCACGGATGGCGGTGGACTTCCCCGAGCCGGACATGCCGGTGATGACGACGATCTGCTTCGACTGCGGGCTTGGGGTGCTCACTCGACGTCCTCTCCCAGGGCGCGGCGGATGGCCCCCTCGGCGATGGCGCGGTTGAGCTTGTCCGCGAACTCGCGTGCCGAGTGGTGGCCCTGGAGCTTGAGCAGGTGGTTGCGCGCGGCAACCTCGATGATGGTGGTCATGTTGCGTCCGGGGCGAACCGGGACGATGGAGAGGGGGATGTCCACGCCCACGATGTTGAAGGTCTGCTCCTCCACGCCCAGCCGGTCGTACTCCTGGGCGGGGTCCCACTCGGTGAGCTCGATGACGAGCTCGATCTTCTTGTGCTCGCGCACCGAGGCCACGCCGAAGAGGTCCTTGATGTTGATGATGCCGAGGCCGCGGATCTCCATGTGGTGCTTGATGATGGGATTGCCCGCGCCGTAGACCGCGTCCTGCTTGCGGCGGCTCACGTCCACGATGTCGTCCGCCACGAGGCGGTGGCCGCGCATCACCAGGTCCAGCGCGATCTCGCTCTTGCCGATGCCGCTCTTGCCGAGCAGCAGGATGCCCACGCCGAAGACGTCCATGAGGACGCCGTGCAGGCTCGCGGTGAGGGTGAGCAGCTCCTCGAGGAGGGCCTGCACCTCCTGGATGAACACGCTGGAGAGCAGGGGCGTCTTCATCAGCGCCACGCCGGCGACCTCGCAGACCTCGGGCAGCACCGGGGGCAGCTCCAGGTCCTTCGTCACCACGACACAGGCGAGCTCGTTCTTCAGCAGGTGGTCCAGCACCTCGCGCTGCCGCGGCTCCGGCAGGGTGCGCAGGTAGGAGATCTCGGTGTTGCCGAAGACCTGCACGCGCCTCGGGTGGATGTGCTCGGTGAAGCCCGTGAGCGCGAGGCCCGGCTTCTGGATGCGCGAGGACGAGATGGTGCGCGACAGACCCGCCCTGCCGGCCACCAGCTCGAGCCGCAGGTCGTAGTCGGACTCCTCGAGCAGTCGGGAGACGCGGATGGAGGTCATGCGGCGTGAAGCCTCGGGGCGGAGGGGGCGGCGCCCGCGATGAGCCTTTATCACCCTCGCCGCCGCTTGCAGAGGCTTGGGAGTGCGCCCCTCCAGGGAGGCGGGCAGGCGACCACCAGGAGGCTGGCGGCGGGGCTGCGGGGTGGAGTAAGGCCGCCCCGTGGCGACGCACGACACGCGCACGGAGAGTCCCGACACCCTGCGCGCGGGTTGGGTGGGCCTTCTGGCCGTGCTGGCCGCGGGGCTCGTCCTGCGACTGTGGCTCGCCTTCACGGATGACGGCCTGTACTGGCCGGACGAGATCTACCAGTCGCTCGAGCCCGCGCACCGCCTGGTGTGGGGCTACGGCCTCGTCCCGTGGGAGTTCGCCCGAGGGGCCCGCAGCTGGGCCTTCCCGGGGCTGATCGCGGGGCTGCTGAAGCTCGGCACGTGGGTGGGCCTGGACGCCCCGCGCGGCTACCTCGGGCTGGTGCGGGTGGCGTTCTGTCTCGTAGGCGTGGCCACGGCGCTGGGAGCGTTCCGGCTCGCCCGTGTCCTCGGTTCGTCCGTGGCGGGAGGCCTGGCCGCCGCGGCGCTCTTCGCCCTCCCGGCACCGGCCCTCTACTTCGCACCGAGGGCACTCAGCGAGACGGCGAGCGCGCTACCGGTGGTGTGGGGCTTCGCGCTCTGCCTCGAGCCGAGAGCGAGTCCACTTCGGCGCTGGACCGGCGCGTCACTCATGGGCCTCGCCACGCTCCTGCGCCTCCAGAACGGGCTCCTGTGCGTCGCGCTCCTGCTGATGCTCGCCGTGCAGGGACTCCGGCTCCGACTGAGTGACGGGAAGCTGTCCCTCCGCCCCACCCTGGAGGTCGCCGCGGTCCTCCTCCTCTGGGCCCTCCTCTACGGCGCACTGGACCGGCTCACCTGGGGAGGCTGGTTCCACTCGGCGCTCACCTACTTCCGCTTCAACATCCTCGAGGACAAGTCCGCGCAGTGGGGAGTCTCCGACGCGGCCTACTACCTCCGGGTCCTCTGGACGAGCGCTCCCCTCCCCACGCTGTGCTTCCTCCTCCTCGCTGCGGCCGGAGCACGACGAGCCCCAGGACTCCTCGCCACCGCCCTCCTCTTCCTCGCGGTCCACAGCACCATCCCGCACAAGGAGCTCCGCTTCCTCCTCCCGGCGCTCCCCCTCATCGCAGCGGTGGCCGGACTCGGCGTGGACGTCTTCACGAGCACCCACAGGCGCTGGCTCCTCACCGCCGCGGTCCTCGTGGCCTGCACCCTCTCCGCCGCCAGGGTCCGCCGCCTCACCTTCGGCGAGCTCGGCGCATACGAATCCACCCGCCCGCACCGGAGCGCCTTCGACGACTCGGGCCCGGTGAACCGCCTCCTCCTCGCGGCGCACGCGCAGCCGGACCTTTGCGGCCTCAAGGTGGAGGCGGTCCACCTCGCCTGGACGGGGGGGCACACGTACCTGCACCGCGCGGTCCCGCTCTATCCGCACACGGGTCCGTCGAGAGACTCACGGCTGTTCAATTTCGTCATCACGCCGGCCTGGGCCGCGGGCCCCGGCGCCGAGGTGCGGGCGCGCGAGTCCGGGCTCGTGCTGGCGCAGCTGCCGGGCGAGGGTTGCGCAACGGACTCGCACTACGGCTGGCGGCTTCCCTGAAGGCGCACCGTCCGGGGAGGCCCTCCTCCACACGCCCTCACTTGGCGCGGTAGACGATGCGTCCGCGGGACAGGTCGTACGGCGACAGCTCCACCTTCACACGGTCCCCGGGGAGGATGCGGATGAAGTGCTTCCGCATCTTCCCGGAGATGTGCGCGAGCACGCGGTGCCCGTTGTCCATCTCCACCGTGAACATGGCGTTGGGCAGTGGCTCGATGACCTTGCCCTCCACCTCGATGGCATCATCCTTCGGCATCGTCCGGCTCCTCGGAGGCAAATCTTTGCATGCCCTCCGAGCGAAGGAAGCGGGCACGCCGGCCGCGTAGGTCTCGGCGTACCCGGCACACCAGGAGCCCCCGCCTCCCGCCTGGGAGGCAGAGGACTCCCACCGCGGCGTGACTACAGCGCCACGCCGGCGGTGATGGAGAACACGTGGGCGCTGCCGCCGTACGTGCCCTGCAGGCCGGTGGAGGCCGGGACGGTGCTCATCGTCTCCTTCAGCAGGACGAGCTGGTAGCCCAGGTCCACGCGGACGTTCTTGTTCACCTCGTACCCGGCACCCAGCGACACGCGGTAGCGGTCCGCGTCCGGCAGGTCCGGGGTGAGGGTGCCGGTGGGCGAGGGCGTCGGGTCGAAGGAGAAGCCGGCGCGCACGTCGATCACGTCGGTCAGCCCGTACTCACCGCCCAGGTGGAAGCTCATGGTGTCCTGCCAGGCCTTCTGCGTGTCGCTCAGCGCGTTGCCGGTCTCCGTGGACTCGAAGCGGAGGGACTGGAAGCTGCTCCAGCCCGTCCAGAGCACGTCCAGCCCCAGGGTCAGGTCGTCCATGGGGTTCAAGCCGAGGCCAGCGCGGAACGTCTGGGGCAGCGTGACCTCGGTGCGGATGCCCTGGTCGAACGCCGCTGCCGAGAACTCGGCCGGAACGTTCTCGAAGTGCGCCCGGCCCTCGGCGGTGAGGACGGCGCCGCTGCGGTAGGAGACGCCCAGCGTGAGGAACTTCGGGGCCACGTCCACCTGGAGGCCCAGGTTGTAGCCCTCGCCCGTCCCCAGGCCGCCGATGACCACCGAGCCGAACTGGTCAGGCGTGAAGCGGACGTCACGGTGGAGCTCCAGCGTGCCGCGCATCAGCCTGAGGCCCAGGCCGAGCCGCACCCGCTTGTCGAAGAGGCTCATCGCCAGCGCGGGGTTGAACTCGTACACGGACAGCATGGAGCCGGTGGAGGCCGCGCGTCCCATCCACTCCTCGGGCCACCTCGAGCTCGCACCGAACGGCGTGGTGAACCCGAAGCCGACGGCCAGGTCCTCCGTGATGCCGTAGCGGATGAACGCGTGCGGCGGCGGGGAGACCGACGCGAGTGGGCTCACCGACTCCCCGCCCGCCGGCGTGAAGCGCACCGAAGGGAGGATGGGGCTGTCACCGAGCTGGAAGGAGAGACCCTTGCCGGTCGCGATGCCCGCCACGTTGTAATAGAGCGCCGACGGGTCATTCACGAGCCCCGTCACCGCCTGCGCCATGCCGGTCGCGCGCCCGGAATGGGTGTCTATGGCGAACCCGGCCGCCTGCGCCGTGCTCGCCGCGGCCACCAGCACCACCACTGCAGAACGAAGTGTCTTCATGAGTTTTTGTCCTCAGTTGGAGGTGGGGTGGATCAGGGGCAGGAGATGGCGCCGCAGGTCAGGTAGTTGGCCACCTGGAGCTGGGCCATTCCGGTCGAGGTTGGGTCGTTGAACGCGCACGTCCCGGAGCTTGCGGGCTGCAGCAGGAAGGCGTGTCGCCCGCAAAGAGGCCGCTCATTCGTGCCCGTTCCAATCGGGGGATCGAAGGTGAACACATCCACCATCCGCTCGATCCCGGGAGCCTCGTTGGACGAAGTCACGAGCCCCTCCGTCGTGCCGTTGGGAACCACGATGTCTCCGGTGATGTACTGGATGAGCACGTTGCGGTGATTGAGCATCGCCGATGCCGCGTTCCTCGGATCGGCCGGGTCCATGATCCACCGCGCGGTGCGGAGGAAGCTGTCGTAGGCAGGGCTTCCTTCGGGCATCAGTTGCCCCTCGAGCATGGCCTTCACCGCGTCGAACTGGGCCTCGAACGCGGGCGCAGTCTCGAGGATACCCACGGGGTCACCGCCCGGGACGTTCAGGACCGCATGGCCCACGTTCGGAGACGCGGCGACATAGAGCGACCCGAGGATGCCACCCAAGCTCTGGCCCACGTAGGTGATCCTGATGCCGTCAAGCTTGGGGGTTCCATCCAGCGGCTCGATCTGCGCATCGAGGCTCTCTGCTCCCGTCGCGCGGAGGACACGCTCCACCTGCGACAGGTCCAGCACCTGCTGACGGAAGTTGTCCCGCGTGGCGAACAGGTTCTGCGCATCGATGATGTTCCAGCCGGAGATGAGCGGCGTGACGCCGTCGCTCTTCATGGCGAAGCCGGCGCTGCACTGGCCCGTCTCCGCGCTGCAGGTTCCGCCACCGGCGCATGCCGCGTCATCCGACGGTGCTTCCGGGATGACCGCGCGCGAGCCGCGGCAGTCACTCCGCGCGCCGTGCTTGTTGGTGTCGATGGCGATGGTCGCGTGGTCCACGGTCGCCAGCGTGTTGGCGATGGCGAGCATGTTCCCGCGGCTCCCGGTGAGGCCATGGCCGAAGATGGTCACGGGCCAGCCGTCCGTCGGCGCGGTG
>JAKEEX010000274.1 GCA_022616315.1 Myxococcaceae bacterium | reverse complement strand
GAGACCCCTCCACTCCCGTGATTGCGCTCGTCCGCGTCGACAACCGCCTCATCCACGGCCAGGTGGTGGAGGCGTGGCTGCCCACCTTGAGGGTGGCGCGCGTGGCGGTGGCGGACGACGAGGCCTCGGACAGCCCGCTGGTGCGCGCGGCCATGGGGCTCGCGGTGCCCTCCTCGGTGGAGGTGCTCGTCGAGCCGCTCGGCGCGATGGACTTCACCCGCCTCAGCGAGGATGCGGTGCCCACGCTCCTCCTCGTGCGCGACGTGGGGGGCGTGAGCGAGGCCGTGGACCGGGGGCTTCCGGCCGGGCCCATCAACCTGGGCAACGTGCACTTCGCCGCCGGGCGGAGACAGGTGTCCCCCTCCGTGTACCTCTCCGCGGAGGAGCTTCACGTGCTGGAGGGGCTCGAGACGCGGGGCGCGCACGTGGAGGCGCGGGCGGTCCCGGCAGACCGCTCGCTTCCGCTCGCCGAGCTGGTCGAGCGCTACGCACGGGCAGGGTAGGTCGGCGCACCACGGCTCGAGGGAGGGGACATGGTGGGCTGGCTGCAGGTGGCGGTGGCGGGCCTCTTCGGAGGGCTCCTGGCGGTGGAGCGCCGCGCCTTCCTCCAGGCCATGGCCAGCCGTCCTCTCGTGGCCGGCACCGGCATGGGGCTCCTTCTGGGCGATGTGACCACGGGCCTCTTCGTGGGACTCCTCCTGGAGCTCTTCCACCTCGGAGGTGCAGCGCTCGGCGCCGCGCTGCCGGAGCACGACACCTTCGCGGCCACGGCCACCTCGGCCGCTGCGGTGGCCCTGGTCAAGGGCGCCGAAGGGGTCCCGCCTCCCGCTCTGTGGAGCCTGGCCGTCGTCCTCTTCGCGTGGACGGGACGCGTGGGGCGCCGCGTGGACCGGTTGCTGGAGCGCTACTCGGGGCGCCTCGCGGGGCGTGCGCAGGTGTCCGCGCGGGCCGGTGAGCTGAGGCGCGCGATGCGGCAGAATCTCTGGGGCATGTGGCCGCACTTCGTCCTCTTCGGACTGGGCACGTCCGCGTGTCTTCTGGCCGGCGCTCTGCTCTCGCCCTGGGCGGCGAGGCTCCCGGAGCGGGTGGTGCAGGGGCTCGTGTGGGCCTACCCCGCGATGGCGAGCGTCTCCGCGGCGAGCGCGGCGCGGGGCAGCCGGGCCCGTCACGCGGGGCTGTTCGCCGGAGGCGCGGCGGCGCTCGTCACGTTCATGCTCGTGGCGTGGTGGCTGCTGGGGAGGCGCGCATGAGCGCACCCGTCTCCCGGGAGGCGCTCGAGGTGCTCCCTGTGGGGACGCTGCTTCGCGTCTTGCACCGCTCGCTCTTCCTGCAGGCCTCCTGGAACCCCGAGGGCATGCAGAACCTCGGGCTCGCCTACGCCCTCTACCCGGCGCTGCGGCGGCTCTACCCGGAGCCCGACGCGCAGGCGGCCGCGGTGCAGCGCCACCTCGCCTTCTTCAACACCCACCCGTACGTGGCGGCGGCCATCGTGGGTGGGGTGCTCTTCCACGAGGTGCGCCTCTCCCGGGGCGAGGAGGGGCCCGAGAAGGTGGTGGCCTTCAAGGCGGCGCTGATGGGGCCGCTGGCCGCGCTGGGGGACGGCTTCTTCTGGCTGTCCCTGAAGCCGGCGGTGGGGGCCCTGGGGGCGGCGCTGGTGCCGCTCGTGGGCGCGTGGGCGGCGCTCATCTTCCTCGTCCTCTACAATGCGGTGCACCTCAGCCTGCGCGCCCGGCTGTACTGGCTGGGGCTGACGCGGGGGGACCGACTCGTGGAAGAGGTGGCCCGGGACAAGCTCCCCATCCGGGGGGCACGCCTGCGCGAGGTGGCGGCCGCGTGCGCCGGGGGCCTGGCGGCCTGGCTGGCGGTGGGCTTCGGGGTGGCGGGCGGCGGCACCGCCAACCCCTGGCTGGCCGCGGGCTGTCTCGCCTTGGGGCTGGGGACGTACCTACTGTTGTCATGGCGGCCGGCGCCCTACCTGGCGCTGTACCTTGCGGCCGGGCTCGCCGTGCTTCTGGCAGTGCTGGTGTAGCCCCCGCCGACGGACGGCGGGACGAGACGCGGGACACGAGGACCCAAGCCGATGTCGAACGTCGTGGAAGGCGACATGGAGATCGTCAACGCGCTGGGGCTGCACGCCCGCGCCGCCGCGCAGCTGGTGAAGCTCACCAACCGCTTCAAGAGCGACGTCGTCGTCGGCTGCGAGGGCCAGGAGGCCAACGCCAAGTCCATCATGGGCGTGCTGATGCTGGCGGCCGCCAAGGGCATGACGGTCCACGTGCGCTGCCGCGGCGAGGACGCCCAGGCCTGCTTCGATGACATCCGGGCGCTCATCGCGGCTAAGTTCGGAGAGCCGCAGTGATGCCCCGCACCCCCTAGCCCCGAGGAGACGTGAGCACTCAGGCCAACCCCACCCTGACCTTCAAGGGCATCGGTGCCTCGCCCGGCGTCGCGCTCGGACACGCCTACGTGCTGGACCGGAGGCGGGTGCGCACACCCAAGCTCCGCCTGGCGGACGAGGAGGTGGAGCCGGAGCTGATGCGGATGAAGACGGCCCTGGAGCTGTCCGACCGCCAGCTCGCGGAGCTCAAGGACCAGATCGCCCAGCACGACGCGCACGACCACGGGCTCATCCTCGAGGCCCACCGGTTGATGCTGCACGACCCGATGCTGGTGGACGAGGTGAGGAAGCTCATCGAGCGGGACCGCATCAACGCCGAGTGGGCGGTGCGGCGCGTGGCGCGCAAGCTCAAGCACATGTTCGACAACATCCCGGACGAGTACTTCCGGGAGCGCCGCGCGGACGTGGACTACGTGGCGGACCGCCTGGTGCGCAACCTGATGGGCCAGGTGGTGGACGAGGAGCTGGAGGTTCCGCCGGACGCCATCGTCGTGGCGCACGACCTGTCACCCGCGGACGCGGCGGTGATGCTGCGCAAGGTGAAGGTGGCCGGCATCGTCACGGACGTGGGCGGACAGACGAGCCACACCGCCATCGTGGCCCGGGCCCGCGAGACGCCCGCGGTGGTGGGCGCGGGCAGGGCGAGCGAGCAGATCAACCCCGGGGACCTCGTGGCGCTGGACGGGCGGCGGGGGCTCATCCTCGTCAACCCGAGCGAGGAGCAGCTCGCGCGCTTCCGCGAGTCCATGCGTCGCTTCCAGGAGACAGAGGCGGCGGCGCTGCGCACGTGGGACCTCCCGGCCGTGACGACGGACGGCGTGCGGGTGCACCTCAACGGCAACATCGAGTTCGCCGAGGAGCTCCCGAGCGTGCTCGCGCACGGGGCCGAGGGCATCGGACTGTACAGGACGGAGTTCCTCTTCCTGGACCGCCAGACGCCGCCCAGCGAGGACGAGCAGTACCGCGCGTACCGGCAGGTGCTGGAGGCCATGGAGGGCCGCCCGGTCACCATCCGCACGCTGGACCTGGGCGGGGACAAGGTGCCCGGGACGCGCAAGCACGAGAAGGAGCCCAACCCGGCCATGGGCCTGAGGGCCATCCGCTACTGCCTGGCCCACCGGGAGCTGTTCCGCACCCAGCTGAGGGCCCTGCTCCGGGCCAGCGCGCACGGCAACCTCAGGCTGATGTTCCCGCTCATCTCCGGCCTGTCGGAGCTGCGCGAGGCGCGCAGCGAGCTGGAGGCGTGCCGCAGCGAGCTGGGCCGTCACGGGGTGCCCATGGGGCGGCGCTTCCCGGTGGGCATCATGGTGGAGACGCCCTCGGCGGCGTGGATCGCGGACCGGCTCGTCGCGGAGGCGGACTTCTTCAGCGTCGGGACGAACGACCTCATCCAGTACAGCCTCGCCATCGACCGGCAGAACCGTGAGGTGGCCTACCTCTACAAGCCGCTGCACCTGTCCGTGCTGCGCACGCTGCAGCACGTGGTGAACGCCGCGAAGGGGGCGAACATCCCCGTGGCCATGTGCGGTGAGATGGCGGGAGACCCGGTCTACACGCTCGTGCTGCTCGCGCTCGGCTTCGACGAGCTGTCCATGACGGCCATGCAGATTCCCGAGGTCAAGCGCATCATCCGCGCGGTGAGCCGTGACGACGCGCGGGCGCTGCTCGAGGGGGCCATGGGGCTCACCACCGCGGAGGAGATCGAGCGCTTCGTCCACGCGGAGATGGAGCGGCGCTTCCTCGAGGAGGCGGAGTAGTCACTCCTCCCGCCGGTACCGCTTCTCCTTCTCCATCTTGCGGCGGATGAGGTCGCGCTTGAGCTGGGAGAGGTGGTGCACGAACACCTTCCCGTCCAGGTGGTCGATCTCGTGCTGGAAGACGTGGGCGAGCTTCCCCTCGGCCTCCACCTCGTGCCACGCCTGCGTGCGGTCCTGGTAGCGCACCTTCACCTTCTCGAAGCGCTTCACCTTCTCCCACTCGCCGGGCACGGAGAGGCAGCCCTCGTCGTAGACGACGTTGCCGCTCCGCTCGAGGATCTGGGGGTTGATGATCTCGAAGAAGGAGCCGTCCTCGCGGCCCACCCACGCGAGGCGCAAGGGGACGCCCACCTGGTTCGCGGCGATGCCGATGCCCTCGGCCTTCTTGCAGGCCTCGAGCATGTCGTCGAGCAGGGTGGTGAGGGAGGGCCCGAAGTCCGTCACCGGCTGGGTGGGCGTGTTGAGGACCGGGTCCGGCCAGAGGACGATGTCGAGCGCCACGGTGCCTTATGCCTCCGGAAGAGCGGGAGCTTCGGCCGTATGTAGCGCACCGAGGGCCCGAGTGCCTGTCCGGAGTGCCCGGCTGTGCACTCGTGGGAGCGCCCGTCCCACATCCTCTGTCCGGTTGAGGTGGAACGCTCACGGGCGTAGGGTCCGCTTCGCACCATGATTCGACACCTCCTGGTCCTTCTCGTTCTCGTCCCGTCGCTCGCCTCCGCGGGCAACGCGCGACTTCTGACGACCGATGCGGCGGAGACCCTCGAGCGGCCGGTGCTCGGGCTCCAGCGCTCGGCCGTGCCGCTGCCCCTGGGGTTTGCCCTGGACACCTCGCTGCTCGCGGACCTGATGCTCGCCGCGAACCTGGGAGTGCGCTGGGCCGCGGAGGCGGGGCCGAACCGCTTCGTGCTGGGGGCCCGGTACACGCAGTTCGTGGGCAGCCAGGCGTTCTCGGACCTCATCCGCGGGCAGGCGCCGGTGGTGAGGAAGTTCGACGCCACGCTGAGCGGCCCGAGCGCCTACGCGCTCTACGGCATCGCTCCGGGCGGCGGCTGGCTCTTTCAGGTGGAGGGTCGCTAATGGGGCTACCAGTTCCCCTCCGCCGTGGTGATGGCGGGTGTGAATGCGCCGCTCGGTGCCGGGCTGAACCTCGCGCTGGAGGCGGGCATGCAGCTGCCGCT
>JAKEEX010000273.1 GCA_022616315.1 Myxococcaceae bacterium | reverse complement strand
GCCTCGCGGCCAGCAGCCTTGCGCTTCGCTCGGGGTCGCGTCGGCCTGCTCCCCCAGAGGGCTTTCACCTCCGACCCAGTGCCCATGTCGGGCGCACAAAGAGAAGCGGTCCGACGTTTCCGCCGGACCGCTTCGGGTGCTCAGCTCGGAAAGAGCCTCTTACATCATGCCCATGCCGCCCGAGGACTCGGGCGAGGGCGCCGCGGCCTTCCGCGCCGGCCGGCGAGCGCGCTTGGTGGCGCGCTTGGCACCAGCCTTCTTCACGGCGCGCTTGGCACCCTTCTTCGCGACCCGCTTGGCGGCGGTCTTCTTCGCGGTGGTCTTCTTCGCAGCCTTCTTCGCGGCGCGCTTGGCACCCTTCTTCGCGGTCTTCTTCGCTGCCATCGAAACCTCCGTTGAGGGAACTGCTACTCACCTCATCGAGTGAGTGCGGCGACAGTAGTGATGTGAGCACTGCAAGTCAATGAGCGACACTACGTGAAGTGACATGCAGTGGTTGCTCTCGCACTCAGCGGGGGCCGATTTGCCGGCTCCGGCGCGTTCGCGGCCTTCCGGATGCGTCCAGAGGACGTCACCCCGTGGCGTTCCGGTGCGCGTGGCCAACGTCCCGGAGCAGCGCGGCCGTCGGGGCACTTCCCGGAGCATGGGTGGCCCCCTACCGTGGCGCGGATATGCACCAGCAGGGCGACGTGTTTCCGGGCAGCTTCCTCTTCGGTGTGGCGACCGCGGCCTACCAGGTGGAAGGAAACATCGAGAACGACTGGGCCGAGTGGGAGCGCCAGGGGAAGCTGAAGCAACCCGGGATGCGCTGCGGGCGCGGGGTGGACCACTGGAACCGCTACGTCGAGGACTACGCCCTCGCGCGCAGCGTGGGGGCGCGGGCCTTCCGCATGTCGCTCGAGTGGGCGCGCATCGAGCCGACGCGGGGCCGCATGGACGAGGCGGCCATCGACGCCTACCGCCAGCGCCTCGTGCGGATGAAGGAGGCGGGCCTTCGCCCGGTGGTGACGCTCCACCACTTCACCCACCCCACCTGGTTCCACCGGGAGACGCCCTGGCACCTGCCGGAGAGCGTCCCCACCTTCCGCGCCTATGCGCGTGTGTGCGCGCGCATCCTCGAGGGACTGGACGCGCTCGTCGTGACGCTCAACGAGCCCATGGTGCTGCTCCTGGGCGGCTACCTGCGGGGACTCATCCCACCCGGCATCGCGGATGGGGGCCTGGCCATGGCGGCGCTCGGCAACATCGCCCGGGCGCACGTGGCCGCGCGCGAGGAGCTCCTCGCGCGCTGCGGACGCGTGGAGCTTGGCATCAGCCAGAACATGCTCGTGTTCGCCCCCGACCGGGCGTGGCATCCGCTGGACCATGCGCTGACGCGCCTCGCGGGACAGGCTTACAACCACGCCTTCGTGGAGGCGCTCCTCACGGGCGAGCTCCGCGTGAACATGCCCGGACTCGCGTCCACGAGGCAAACCATCGCGGGGGCGCGCGACTCGCTCGACTACCTGGGTGTGAACTACTACACGCGCACGCACCTGCGCTTCACGGCGCGCCCGCCCTTCGTCGCCATGGCCTACAGGGACCCGTTCGGGCGTGGGCACACGGACATCGGCTGGGAGCAGTACCCGGAGGGCTTCGGAAAGCTCCTGCGCGAGGTGAAGTCCCGCCACGGCCTGCCGGTGTGGGTGACCGAGAACGGCATCGACGACCGCGTCGGAGACCGCCGCGCCCTCTACCTGCACGGCCACTGGACGCAGCTGCTCGACGCCATGCGCAACGGGGTGGACGTGCGCGGCTACCTCCACTGGTCCCTCATGGACAACTTCGAGTGGCTGGACGGGTGGGGCCCGCGCTTCGGCCTCTTCGCGGTGGACTTCGAGACGCTCGAGCGGCGGGAGACGCCGGCGTGCGCCTACTTCCGCGAGGTGGCCGAGGGGCGGCGGCTGGTGGCCCCTTCGCCTCTGGCCGAGCCCGGCGCGGCGCGGCTCGCAGCGGCGGGCTGAGTCAGCCGAGGGCCGCGCGGTAGTCCACGTCCTGCCCTTCCACCGTGGAGCTCGTGTCCTCGCGCGCCGTGAGGAAGAAGCGCTCGCAGGCGCGCGCCACCTCGCCCTCCGCGTCCAGCGCGTTCACCCCTGCGCGGAAGGCCGAGGCACCCACGAGGCCGTGCGAGTACCAGGAGAGGTGCTTGCGGAAGCTGCGCACCGCCGCGAGCGCATCCCCGACGAAGGCGAGGTGCGCGCGGAAGTGCTCGAGCACGCCCTCGCACCGCTCCTCCAGCGTGGGCGGGGGGCCGCCGAGGAGCTGGCGGAAGAGCCATGGGTTTCCCAGGGCGGCGCGGCCAATCATGACGAAGTCGCAGCCCGTGCTCGCGAGCATGGCCTGCGCGTCCGCGGGAGTCCGGACGTCCCCGTTGCCGATGATGGACATGCGCCGGACGTGGCGCTTGAGCGCAGCGATGCAGCTCCAGTCCGCCTGCCCCGAGTAGCCCTGCGCGCGGGTGCGCGGATGGATGGCGAGCGCGGCGCAGCCCGCCTCCTCCAGGGCGTCCGCCACCTCCAGGAAGTTGCGGCTGCCCTCGTCCCAGCCGGAGCGGATCTTCGCCGTGACGGGCAGGCCGGTGGCCTCGTGCACCCGACGGACGATGGCCGCGGCGCGCGTGGGCTCGCACAGGAGCGCCGAGCCCGCGCCGTTGCGCGTCACCTTCTTCACCGGGCAGCCCATGTTGATGTCGATGAGCTGCGCGCCCCACTCCCTCCCGACGAGGGCGGCCTTCGCCAGCACCTCCGGCTCACCTCCGAAGAGCTGCAGCGCGTAGGGCCGCTCTACCTCCGTGTCGTGCCGCAGGTAGCGCAAGGTGCGGGTGTTGGCGTGGAAGAGCCCCTGGGCGCTCACCAGCTCGGTGGGGCAGAGCGCAGCCCCCATGCGGAAGGCGAGCACCCGGTAGGGCTGCTCGCTCACCCCCGCCATGGGCGCGAGGATGTAGGGGTTCCTCAGCGTGTAGGGTCCGATGGAACGCATCGTGGCGGCCGGACATAACCTGGCGTTAGTGTGTGCGCCCATGCTTCGTTTCCGCGTCGGGCGCATCCCCGTCGAGGTCCATCCCTCCCACTTCCTCGTTTCGGCGTTCTTCGGGCTCTCGCTCCTGGACGTGCTCACCCGGCAGGCCGGCGGGGAGGCGTGGCCCGCCCGGGTCCTCGTGGACCGGGGCGCACCGGGCTTCTTCGCGACCGCTGCGGCCGTGGTGGCGCTGTGGGTCGGCGTGGTGTTCGTCTCGGCGCTCGTCCACGAGCTCGGGCATGCCGTGGTGCGCCGGCTCTTCGGGGAGCAGGCGTCCATCTCGCTCGTCTGGCTGGGCGGCGTGACGCGCTCCACCTCGCCGCGGCCCATCCGGTGGCACCACGATGTCCTCGCCCACCTCGCGGGCCCGCTCTTCGGCCTTATCCTCGGGCTCGGCAGCCTCGGCGCGCTGAAGCTCTACGGAGGGGCCGGGGGCGTGCTGGACTTCCTCCTGGGGCAGCTGGCGCTGGCCAACCTCGCGTGGAGTGCGGTCAACCTCCTCCCCGTGGTGCCGCTCGATGGGGGCCTGGTGTCGCTCCGCCTCTCGGTGCGCCTGTTCGGGCGGAGGGGGTTGCTCCTCTCGCAGCTGCTGGGCCTGAGCATCACCGCGGCGCTGGTGGCCTGGGCGGCGGTGACGG
>JAKEEX010000272.1 GCA_022616315.1 Myxococcaceae bacterium | reverse complement strand
CGCTCCGCTGCGCGGCAGCCAGAGCGCCAGCAGGCCAGCACGGGAGCGCACCCGCGTCACCCGCGGCGCACCGTGCCTCCCGCACCGTGCCTCACCGAGGTACCGACTTCATCCGCGGTGTGTGTGCATTCCACCGGGAAGTGACCAGGTCGCACTCTCCCAGAGGGACGGGGCGAGGGGGCTGTGCTTGTGTTGCTCCACCCGTGAGGCCGAAGAGGACTCACGATCGCCCGTCGTCAGAGTCTCCGACGCAACCGCTCCAGCTCCGCTGTGACCTCTGCGAGCCGGCGCTCGGCGTCTCCTGCCCGCCGGACGGGTCTGCGCTACCCCTCCTTAGCGCCCGCGGCCGCGGGCTTCGCCTGGGCCACGGCCCACAGCTTGAGCAGCTCCGCCTCGCGCTCCGGCGCGAGCCCCGCGCGCAGCTTCGTCCGCCGCTCCTCGGGCTGGCTGTTGAACCACGTCAGCGTGTCCTTCACCGTGACGGTGGGAGAACGGAAGCGCAGGCCCGCCTTCACGGCCTTCGCGTTGCTGCGCAGGTGGAAGCCCTTCGTCTTGCCCGTGGGCGGCACCCAGATGGGGATGGAGCCGTCACCACTCTCCCCCTGCTTCTCGAGGAAGTCCGCGGGCACCCACGTGAGCTTCGTGTCCTTGCCCGAGGCCTCGCGGCAGGCGGCGAACATCTCGCCCATGGTCCACGGCTTCCCGGGGCCCACCGCGTTGAAGGAGCCCGAGGTGCCCTGCTCCACCATCAGCACGAGCCACTCGGCCAGGTCGCGCACGTCGATGATCTGCACCGGGTCCGACGGGGCGCCGGGCGCGAGCATCTCGCCGCCCTTCGCGAAGCGGACGGGGAACCAGGTGAAGCGGTCCGAGCGGTCCTCGGGGCCCACGATGAAGCCCGGGCGCACGACGGTGGCGCCCTTGGAGTAGGCCTTCTCTACCTCCAGCTCGCACGCACGCTTGAGGCCGCCGTAGTTGGCGAAGTTCTCCCCCATCGTCTCCGCGTTGGGATCCGTGAGCTTCGCCGTGGGGTAGCTCTCGTCCGCGTTGGGCGTGAGGTCGTCCACGTAGGCGGAGACGCTGGAGATGTAGACGTACTGCTTCACGCGGGGGGCGAGCAGCTCGGCGGAGGCGCGCACCATGCGCGGGTAGTAGCCCGAGTTGTCGATGACCGCGTCCCACGTCCCGGTCTCGAGCGCCTTGAGGCCCTCGTCCTTCTTCGGGTCGCGGTCCCCGCGCAGCCTCTTCACGCCGGGGAAGAGCTCGGGTCGCGTCTTGCCGCGGTTGAAGAGCGTGAGCTCGTGCCCGCGCGCCATCGCCGCATTCACGACGGCCGGGCCCAGGAAGCCCGTCCCACCGAGGATGAGGATGCGCTTCTTCGCGGGGGCCTTCCCGCCGAGCGGCGCAGCGAGCGCGCCCGGGGCGAGCGTCATCACCGAGGCGGCGGAGAGCGAGTACTGGAGGAAGCGTCGACGTGAGTGGGTCATGGCAGGCGCGGGAGGGGGAAGGCCTCCCGGGCCCGAGGACAGAGCCCCCACGGAGTTGTTGCAGGGGCCCTCACGCTCGCTCCCTTACCCCCACAAACGAAGTGGCCCCGGAGGAGCGTCCTCCGGGGCCACCGTGTCAGCTCCGCTTCCCGGAAGCCTTCCGGGAAGCAGGCCAGTCCTTCACGCCACTAGTTGGCCGCGTTGTTGCGCGCATCCACCTCTGCCGCCGGGATGGGGTAGTGGTCGTTGCGGAAGTGCGGAGCATCGCCGGCGTCGAGCGGCAGGCTGGCCAGCTTGCCGTAGCGACGGGCGTCGATCCAGCTGTGGCCGCCCTCGAAGAGGAGCGAGTAGCGGCGCTGCTTGAGCAGCTGGTCGACGGCGTTGCCTGCGTTCAGCGTCCCAGGAGCGAGCGGAACCAGCTTGCCGGAGAAGGAGCGGATGAGGTTGATGTCCGCCTCCGCCCCAGCGTAGTCCGCCTTTCCGATCTTGGCCTCGGCCCGCAGGAGGATGAGCTCCTCGTTGCGGATGATGGGAAGAGACGCCGTCCCATTCCCTTCGTATTTGGTGAACCCGTAGGTGGACGCCAGGCCGCGAATGGTGCCGGTCTTTCCGCCCTCGGTCGCAGCGGTGACACGCGCGTCGATGGGTTGACCCGGGAGCTCCGTGTTGTGCTCCGCATCGTTGATGATCGATGGGTGGACGAAGATCGAGGGGGCATTGAGCAGGTTCAACGCGTCCCCGGAGCCCGTGGAATAGGTGTAGTAGACGCCCGTCGCGAGCTTGTCCGCGGCGTTGTCCGCGGTCAGCGCGTCGTCGAGGAACGAGCCGTTCGGGTCGTTCAGCGCCGCCAGCACCCCGTCCCAGTCTTGCATGTAGGCCGCCACCCGCGCGCGGAGGGCGCGGTTGAAGGTACGGAACGTGTCCGGAGTGTCGAAGCCCGCGAAGCCGTTGCTGAGCGGGAACGGGAACGTTGCGCTCGCCTGACCGAGCTGCGTGTGTGCCTCGTCGAGGAGCTGGACGATCCGCTCGAACATCTCCGCCTTGGACACCATGGGGAAGAGCCCCTTGGCGTCCCGCTGGCCGTGCGCATCTACCGCACCCACGCTGTCACGGGTGTTGATGATGTGCAGGTAGTCCAGCGCCGACATCGTGTTGGCGAAGCCACGGATCGCGTCCTTCTCCGCGTCGTCGAAGCCCGTGAGAGACGGGTTGTCCAGAGCGGTCACGACCGACCGTGCGTTCTTGATGTTCCGGTACGGATTCGCCCAGAAGTTGCCGCCGTAGGCACCGCTGGTCGCATCCAGCCCGTCGGTCTCGAGCAGCTCCTGGATGTAGCGCGGATCCGCGATGTCGAAGACGTACGACTCGCGGCCCAGGATGCCGAGCTGGGAGACGTACCCGTTCGTCGACGCAATACCCACGCGCGAGCCGATGATGATGCCGGTGGAAGCGGCCTGCACCAGGGACTTGGTGGGGTTCTTCTCCAGCGCGTCCGTGCTCGGATTGTTGAAGTCGGGAACTTCGAGGTCTCCACACCCGACCAGTGCGACGGCGACCATCAGCCCAAGGGTCTTCTTCATAGTGGTTGTCATGGCTCAGAACCCCAGCTCGATGGAGCCCCAGAAGCTGCGGCTCGGCGGGTACGGACCGACGTCGATGTTGCGACCGATGGCCTGGTTGCCGAAGTTGCTCACCTCGGGGTCGAGGCCGCTGTATTTGGAGAAGGTGAGGAGGTTGCGTCCGCTCAGCGACAGGCGCGCGCTGCGGATACCCGGCACCAGCTGCTGGTACCACTGCGTGGGCAGGTCATAGGAGATGGTCACCTCGCGGAGCTTCAGGAACGAGGCATCCTCGACGTACGGCCTGAAGTCGCTCGTCCAGGTCGAAACGCGGTCCGCACCATCACCGCGGTACGTGTCATTCCGTCCAGCGACGTAGTCGGAGGTGTTCCCGCCGAAGTCGTAGAGGAGGCGGGCGAGATTGATGGTGTGGCTGCCCTGCAACCAGTCGAAGAGCGTATGCACCCGGAGGCCGCCGAAGGTGAAGGTGTTGCCGAAGCCCATCCGGAAGGCGGGCTCGACGTCACCGATCTGCTCGACGATCTTCGTCTTGCCGTCCGCCTCGAAGCCAACGTTGGAGTAGATGGCGGTTGGGGAGCCGCCCTCCTTGATGCGCCAGCCGCCGAGGTTCACGCCGAAGCCGACGGGGATGTAGAACGGGGGGACGCCATCGGGCAGGTCCGTCACCATGCTGCGGTTCAGGGCGAAGGTGGTCCGCGAGTCCCACTTCACGATGTCGCTCTTGACCGGAGTGGCCTGCAGCATCAGCTCCACGCCGCGGTTCCACATCTCGCCACCGTTGATGTACTCGTTCGAGCTACCACCGGACTGCGCAACAGCGCGGGTCAGCAGCATGTCGCTGATGGTGCGCTGGTAGACGGTGAGCTCGAGGACTCCGTCTCCGTTGAACCCGATGAGGTCGATACCGGCCTCGATCTCACGCTGACGCTCGGGGCGGATGTTGGCGTTGCCCGCGGTGTCGCTGTTGATGATGCCCGGCAGGCCGTTGATGGTGCTGGTCGCGAGGAGCGGGGTGTACCTGTAGCCCCAGTTCGGTGCGTTGCCCGTCTCACCGTAGGAGGCGCGGACCTTCAGCTCGTTCATCCAGCCAGGCAGGCCCGGGACGCGGTAGGCCACGCCCGCCTTCGGATAGTAGAAGATGGCCCTGGTATCACCGTTGAGGCTGCTCTGGTCGCCGCGGATGGCCGCGTTCAGCATCAGGCGACGGTTGAAGAGCAGCAGCTCCTCCTGGATGTAGGCGCCGCGGTCGCGCACGATCTGACGGAACTGGTCCAGGGAGACCTTGGTGCCGGAGTCCACGTTCTGCTGACCGGCAATCATGTTCTCGCTGACGACCAGGGTGCTGTCGCGCTGGCGCTCCTCGTACTGGAAGCCCACGGACGTGGTGGCGTTGTCGACGACCGCCGAGTTCACGTCCCAGCTGTGGACCAGGTTGAGGCCGGTGTTGAAGTTCACGTTGTCGCTGTTGGTGAGCAGCGAGGTTCCGGCCAGGCCGTCATCCAGAGGCTCGAAGTGGAGCTCGGGCGGGAATAACAGGATGTTCTTCTGGTGGAAGCGGTCCGCGCCCAGGTTGCCGAGCAGGCGCACGTCGTGGCCGTTGGTGTTCACCAGCTTCAACGTGGCGTTCGCCGAACCGAGGAAGCGCCAGACGTCCTCGTCGTTCTGCATCAGCGAGACCGTCTGAAGCGGGTTGGTGGCGGAGGGCAGGAAGGGGTTCGCCGGGTAGTTGCCCTGGGCATCGGGGCGCGGGTCCCAGAACGACGGTGTGCCGGAGAGCACCACGTAGGGAGAGACGCCGGCGTTGTCGTTCCCGAACATGCCTCGCGCCGCGTTGCTGTGGATGAGGTTGGTCGTGAGATCGATGTCCAGGAGCTCGCCGAACTTCTGGCCGAGGTTCAGGCGCACGCCCTGCTTGTCGTACCCGGTGCCGGTGACGATGCCCTCGTTGTTGCTGACGTTGGCGGAGGCGAAGTACGTGGTCTTCCCATCGTTCATCGAGCCGTTGGCGCTGAGGTTCGTCTCGAAGGACGGGGCGTTGTTGCTGGCGAGGAGCTCTTCGATGTTGAAGCGCCGGCCGTCCTGGAAATAGGCGTCCACGGCGTCCTGACCGAACGTGGTGGTGGCGTCCTCACGCGTCCACGCGCGCGAACCCATCGTCCTGGCCAGCTGGTACGTGCCAACGCGCTGGGTGAAGCTCACCTGCGGCTGGGTGGTCCCGGCCTTGCCCTTCTTCGTGGTGATGATGACCACGCCGTTGGAGGCCTTGGAGCCGTAGATGGCCGCCGCGGAGGCGCCCCGGAGGATCTGGATGTCCTCGATGTCGTTGGGGTTCAGGTCCGCGATGCGGTTGACCGGGTCGTCCTGGTTGGACGCGCTGGAGCCGCCCGCGGACGCGGTCACGGCGTTGAGGCCGTTGGGGATGGACATGTCGCTCACGATCACGCCGTCCACGACGTAGAGCGGAGCGGTCGAGCCGTTGATGGTGGAGACGCCACGCAGCTTGAGCTGCATGCCGCCACCCGGCGCACCCGAGTTGGACTGGATGTTGGCGCCGGCCACCTTGCCCGCCAGCGCGGCGTCCACCGTCTGGACCGGGGCGGCGACGAGGTCCGCGGCCTTGACCTGGGCCACGGCGCTCGGGGCGTTCACGCGGGAGACCGCGGTCGCGCGGCCCACCACCACCACTTCTTCCTCGAAGGCGCGCGCGAGCTTCAGCGTCACCTCGCTCTGGCCGGCCGCGACGCGCGTGTCCAGCGGGAGGAAGTCCGCCGAGAAGCCGCGGACCTTGAACCCACCCATCGGGACGCCCTCGACGACGAAGTTGCCGTCGACGTCCGCCTCCACCTGGATGGGCGGAGTGGCATCCACCGTCACGGTGGCGAGCGGAACGCCCTCACCGTTCTTCCCGTCCACCACGCGGCCCTTCAGCGTGCGCGTCTGGGCCACGGGTGCCGCCACGGGCGCAGCGACCTGGGTCGCCGTCGCCTCGGGCTGCGCCGCCACTGGCGCCGGAGCCGGAGCTGCGGCCTCCGGAGGCGCCGCCTCCTGTCCTGATGCGGTGGCCGCGATCAGGACGACTGTGCACAGCGACAATCCTCGCATGCGTGTACCCCCTACCTGGGTTGCTCGTGCTGCTGTTGAAGGGCTGACTCCGGGGTCCGTTTGTAGTCCGGGCCAAGGTTCTCCGGTGAAGACGGCGTGACCCGCGCGTCACCCGAGAGCGCCGAGTCTCGAACGGATGAACCGGGAAATGGAAGAGGGGGGCCCGTGATCGCTGTCGCCGGCGCGCGTCAAAGCGGCAGTGAAATTCGTGAATCGAATGGCCCGGTGTGTCGACATGAGCCACACCCGCAACTGCGGCGCGACACGGGCCGCCGGGTGTCACCCGCGGGCGACACCCGTGGCGGCCGCTGTGGTCTTCCGCGCCCACACGACGTACATGCCCGGATGTGCGAGGGACTTCGTGTTCCACGCATGGGTTCCAGTCCCGTGGAGAGGGAGAGACTGGAGCCTGCAGCTCCCAGCCGGGGCCTCACCGAGGGGGGGCGGCTGGGGGCATGCGCCATCCGCGGTAGGTGGAGGCACACGTCCCACATTCCTTGGAGGGCCAAGGAGCGCGAGAATCCCCGGATTCTTCTGGCCCCCGAGACGATGACGCCCCGCTTCCAAGTGCTCGAGAAACTGTCGGACGGCGCGGCCGCGGACCTGTTCCTCGCGCAGCTGGAGGCGTCGCGCGAGCAGGTCGTGGTGGAGGTCCTGCGCCCGGAGCTCGCGCAGGACCGCGCGGTGCTGGACCGCTTCCTCGCGGAGGCGGTGATGCGGCGCACGCTGGTGCACCCGCACGTGGCCCGGCGCGTGAGCTCGGGGCGCATGAGCAACGGCCGGCCGTACCTGCTCAGCGAGCCCATCACGGGGGAGAACCTGCGCCGCGTGCTCGCCGCCCACGGGCCGCTCTCGCCTGCGGACGCCGTGCGCCTGTTCCTCCCGCTGTGTGACGCCGTGGGCTACCTGCACACGCGGGGGCTCACCCACGGCAACCTGGCGCCGGAGAACGTCTTCCTCCCGGGTGGGCTGGCGGCGTTCGAGCCGAAGCTGCTCGACTCGGGGCTGATGCTGCTGCGCACGGGGCGGCCTCCGGCATCGGCCTCCGGTTCGAGGCCGCTGGTGCGCAGTGAATACCTCGCCCCCGAGCGCGTGCGCGGCACCCGCGCCACGACGGCATCGGACATCTACGGGCTGGGCGTCCTCCTCCACGAGGTTCTCACCGGCAGCGCCCCCTTCACCTGTCCGGACATGGAGCAGACGCGCAGCATGCACGTGTACGCGCCGCTGCCCGTGCTCCCGGCGCACCTGGAGGCCTTCTCTCCCATCCTCCACCGCTGTCTCGCCAAGGAGCCTTCGCAGCGATTCCCGAGCACGAAGGACCTGCGCGAGAGCCTGGAACGCATCCCCATGTCCACCTCATCGGCGGAGGCGGCGCGCGGCGCATCCACGTCCCGGCTGCAGGCGGGCACAGTGCTCGGGAGCTACGCGCTCGTGCGGGCCCTGGGCCGCGGCGCCATGGGCGAGGTCTTCGAGGCGCGCCACACGAAGCTCGGCCGCACCGTGGCCCTCAAGGTGCTCAGCGCCGAGTACGCCGCCAAGCGCACCTTCGTGGACCGTTTCTTCCAGGAGGCGCGCGCAGCCAACCAGGTGCGCCACGAGCACATCGTGGAGGTGTTCGACTTCATCGAGGAGCCGGACGCGCCCGGGGGCCCGCGCTACGCGCTGGTGATGGAGCTCCTCGGGGGCTGGAGCCTCGCGCAGCTGATGAAGGACGGGCCGCTGGCGGTGGGACGCGCGGTGCGCATCGCGCGGCAGGTGGCCGAGGCGCTCGAGGCCGCGCACCGCGTGGGCGTCATCCACCGCGACATCAAGCCCGACAACATCTTCGTCACCCCGCGCGCCGGACGCTCCGAGCACGTCAAGGTGCTCGACTTCGGCATCGCCAAGCTGGCGCCCGAGCTGTCCGGGCAGCCGGGCCCGACGCGCACCGGCGCGCTCCTCGGAACGCCCGTCTACATGTCGCCCGAACAAGCGGGCGGCCGGCCACT
>JAKEEX010000271.1 GCA_022616315.1 Myxococcaceae bacterium | reverse complement strand
GCATGGCACTGACCTTCGACCCCAATGCCGCCGCGACGAAGGAGTCCGGCGTCTTCGGCCTTCCGCACACGCCCGAGGAGGCCCGCGTCATCCTCGTTCCGATCCCCTTCGAGGCCACCACGTCCTACGGCGGCGGCACGTCGAACGGGCCCCGGGCGGTGCTCGAGGCCTCCAGACAGGTGGACCTCTTCGATGTCGAGACCGGCCGCCCCTACGAGGGTGGCATCGCCATGCTGGAGGAGCCGGCCGAGGTGCGTGCGTGGAACGACCGCGCGAAGGCCGCGGCGCAGCCCGTCATCGAAGCGGGCGGTGTGTCCCGCGGAGACGCCGCGCTGCGCGCCTCCGTGGGTGAGGTGGACGCGCTGTGCGAGAAGATGAACGACTACGTCTACCGCACGACGCGCGCGTGGCTGGAGAAGGGCAAGGTGGTGGGTGCGGTGGGAGGCGACCACGGCACCTCGTTCGGATGCATCCGCGCGCACGCGGAGCGCTACCCGGGAATGGGCGTCCTCCACCTGGACGCGCACGCGGACCTGCGAAACGCCTACGAAGGCTTCACGTGGAGCCATGCCTCCATCATGCACAACGTCTACGCCCGCCTTCCGGGCGTGAAGACGCTCGTGCAGGTGGCAGTCCGCGACATGGGCGGTGACGAGGATGCGCTCATCCAGTCCTCGAAGGGCCGCGTGCGCCTCTTCCACGACGCGGAGCTCAAGCGACGGCAGTTCGACGGCGAGCCCTGGAATCGCCTCGTGGACGAGATGGTGGCGCCGCTGCCGGAGAACGTCTACCTGTCGTTCGACGTGGATGGCCTGGACCCGACCCTCTGCCCGCACACGGGTACGCCGGTGCCGGGCGGGCTGTCGTTCCCCGAGGCCAACGCGCTCATCGCGGGCGTGGTCCGCAGCGGACGGCGGATCGTCGGCTTCGACCTGACCGAGGTGGCCCCGGACCCGGACGGCGGCGAGTGGGACGGCAACGTGGGCGCCCGGCTGCTTTACAAGATGATCGGTTGGACGCTGAAGTCGCAGCAGCGTGACGAGCGGCTGGACTGAGGGCATGGCAGGAACACTCGACGAACGACGTTGGCTGGCGGCTGTGTGCGTGGGTCTTCTCCTTGCGGCGGCGCCCGGACGCGCGGACCCGGCTCGACGCCGGGACGCGGTCGTGGAGGTGGTGGAGCGCGTCGGTCCGGCGGTGGTCTACATCGGCACCGAGCAGCGCGTGGAGAGGCGGTGGCGCGGCGGCGGTCCCCTCTCGGACTTCTTCGGTGTGCCACCCGAGCGGGACACGGTGGAAGGGCTCGGGTCCGGGGTCATCGTGGACTCCTCCGGCCTCATCGTGACCAATGACCACGTCATCCGTGGCGCGAGCGCCATCCACGTGGTGCTGGCGGATGGCAGGCAGCTCGACGCGGACGTCATCGGCAGCGACGCGGACAACGACCTCGCGGTCCTCCGGGTGCAGTCCCGGAGTGCCTTGCCCACGGCCCGGCTGGGGACGAGCTCGGACCTGATGATCGGCGAGCGCGTCATCGCCATCGGCAGCCCCTTCGGCCTGGACAAGACGGTGACGACCGGCGTGGTGTCCGCCAAGGGCCGCAGCTTCAAGGCCGAGGACCGCATCTACAACGACTTCATCCAGACGGACGCGGCCATCAACCCGGGGAACTCGGGCGGGCCCCTGCTCAACGTGGACGGCGACGTCATCGGCATCAACACCGCCATCTACGCCAACGGTCAGGGCATCGGCTTCGCCATCCCTGCGGACAAGGTGCGGCGCATCGTCGCGGAGCTGACCGAGTTCGGGAAGGTGCGGCCGGCGTGGGTGGGCGTCAACGTGGCGGCGCTCTCGCGGCGGACGGCGGCGCGGCTGGGCTGGGACCGGAAGCACGGCGTGATGGTCGCGGACATCGAGCCGGGCAGCCCTGCGGAGAAGGCGGGGCTGAAGCGGGGAGACCTCGTCGCCGAGGTGGGTGGGACCCGCGTGGACAGCGCCGAGGACTTCGACACGCGCATCCGCGGCTACACCGCACGCGCCTCCTTCCCCGTGACGCTGTTCCGGGACGGCGCCATGCGAACGGTCACCGTCTCGCCGGTGGAGTTCCCGCGCTCCCTGGCGGATGCGCTGGCGTGGGACCGGCTGGGTGTGCGCGTGCGCGCGGTGGACGGTGCGCTGGTGATCTCCTCGGTGCGCCGGGGCTCGCCGTCGGACCAGGTGGGGCTCGAGGCCGGGGATGGGCTCCTGCGCATCAACGGCCAGCGCATGCGCGACGTGGAGACCTTCCGCGAGGCGCTCGTGGCGGCGCGCACCAAGCGCTCCGTCCTGCTGCTCGTGCAGCGCGGACGCGCCGGGTACCACCTGACTTTGCCCTTCTGACCCCCCTCCCCTGCCGAGTCAGCGAACCTCAAGCGCTCTGCCGCTTCTGGATCATCGCCTCGTAGCTGCGCGCCACGCCCTGCGAGAGGATGAGCAGCTCACCGACGTCCGGAGGCGTCACCCTCCCCGGCCCCGCGTCGACATAGAGCATGTGCACCACCTTGCCGCGCACCAGCAGCGGGAGGAGCACGGCCGTGGTGGGAAAACCCCCACCGAGCAGCTTGTAGAACACGGTCGTGGCGGCGTCGTGCTTCATGGGCCCGACGTAGTGCGAGCGGAGCTCCCGGACGAGCCTGAAGGTGCTCTGTCCCCGGAGCGCGATACCGATGCGCCGGACCGCGGCCTCGCGCACGCCCTCCCCCAGCCCCGGCCACCCCCTGAGCAGCTCACCCTGCACCGAGAGCAGGAGCACGCGGCTCCACTTGCTCACCGCGTAGCGGAGGATGGTGCGCGCCACCTCCTCGCGGTCCGAGCTCCGCGAGAGCTCACCCTGCGCTGCCGCGAACGTGAGGGGTGAGAGGTCACCTCCGGCCGCCACACGTCCCCGCAGCGGCACCACCGGGGCCAGGGTCGGCTCCGGCACCACGTCGGCCTCCTGGAGCGGAACCAGAGGGAGCTCCGCCTCGCGCTCGCCCGCGCCTCCGGCACCGTCGAGCGCCTGGGCATAGAGCCTCTGGAACTCCTCCTCACTCATGAGGTCCGCGGGAGGGTCCGCCACGTCGGCGGCCTTCTCCTGCTTCGGCCCCGGCGCCCCCGCAATGTGCATGTCGAGCTGACGCATGGGGCGCCAGGCTCCGGCGTGGCGTCGCAGCAGCTGGGCCATGCGGAACTCGGGGACGATGACGGCCACCACGCGCTTTCCACACCGGAACGCCAGCTCCTCCAGCGGACGGAAGGCGTGGGGGTTCAAGACAGCGACCGTGAGGCGCGTGGCCTCCACCCGCATGGGCACCAGGTCGTGCTCGTCCATGAAGCGGGGCTCCGCGTGCGCGAGCGCCTGCGGGTCCGGCTTCATCTCCCCCGCGGCGTAGGGACAGCCGTGCAGCTGCCCGAGCACCCGCGCCAGGTCCTCCTCCTTCAGGCGTCCGAGCTCCACGAGGTTCGTGCCCAGGCGACCGCCGTGCACCACCTGGGCCGCGAG
>JAKEEX010000270.1 GCA_022616315.1 Myxococcaceae bacterium | reverse complement strand
GCTACACCCCGGCGGCCGGCTTCTCCGGGACGGACAGCTTCACCTACCGCGCGAGCGATGGCGCCCCGTCCAACGTGGCCACCGTGTCCTTGAGCGTGAGTGGCGGCCACGCCTCCCTGGTGGATACGCTGGTGGCGGACTTCGCTGCAGGCACGCCGGGCGCCCAGACGGCGGTGGTGGCGGAGGGGGACGGGGCCGTCCAGCTGGCCGCCGCAGCGAGGGAGGACTTCCTCGGCTCGGGCCTCCCGCCCGGGTGGAGCTCCACTTCGTGGGGCGCTGGAGGGGCGGTGGTGGTGGGCGGGGGCAGCGCGACGGTGGACGGTGCCTCCGTGGGCAGCGTTGCGCTGTACGGCCCGGGCCGCGCCCTCGAATTCGTGGCCACCTTCGGGGGTGCGCCCTGGCAACACGTGGGCTTCGGACAGACACTGGCCAGCGCCAGCGAGTCCTGGTTGCTGCTGAGCACCATCGACACCGACAGCCAGCTGTTTGCCCGCATCAACAATGCCGGCGTCAGCGTGGACGTCCCCCTGCCCGCGGGCCTGGTGGGCAGCCCCCATCTCTTCCGCATCGAGTGGGGGGCCTCGTCGGTGGCCTTCTTCGTCGACGGGGCGCTGGTGGCCAGCCGGGACGTCACGCTGGGGGCGGACATGCGCTTCATCGCCAGCGACTACTTCGTCGGGGGCGCCAGCACGTCGGTGGACTGGGTGCAGGTGGGGCCCTTCTTCCCGAGCGGAGTCTTCCTCTCCCGCATCCTCGACGCCGGGCAGTCCGTCACGTGGGACGTCCTGAGTTGGAGTGCCACGCTACCGCCGGGCACGGGTGTGACTCTGGAAGTCCGCGTCGGGCCCACGCCGGTACCTGACGCAAGCTGGAGCGCCTTCACCCCGGTGGCCCAGGGGGCCTCCGTTGCGCAGAGCGGCCGCTACCTCCAGTACCGCGCCCTCCTCTCCACCACCGACTCCTCCGTCACCCCATCGCTCCAAGAGGTGCGCCTGGGCACCCCGACAGCGGCTAGCTCCCCCTGACGCAGGGCGGGGAGTCCGGCGTCCCACACCGGCACGCTCCCCGGGCGTGCTGGTGACAGGCCCTCTCCGTCCACATCGTCGTGCCCGCACGCAAGCACGAGAGAGGTTCATGCGATGGAGACCCAGGGCGGCTCCGGGACACGCGGCGCACTCCAGTCGCTCCGGTTGCTCACCGTTGTCCTGTCGCTGTTGGCGCGGAGCACCGTCTTCGCGGCGACGCTGCCTCCCGGCTTCCAGGAGTCGACCGTCATCAACGGCCTGAATCTTCCGACGGTGGTGCGTTTCGCCCCGGATGAGCGCGTCTTCGTGGCGGAGAAGAACGGCCGCATCAAGGTGTTCGACAATCTCTCCGACACCACTCCCGACGTC
>JAKEEX010000269.1 GCA_022616315.1 Myxococcaceae bacterium | reverse complement strand
GCCGGGGTCACGGGTCCCCGCGGTGCTCGGCCACTGGGTGACGTACGTGGACGGAGTCCCGCAGGGAGTCGAGGAGCGCGCGACGGAGGACGCGGAAGAAGCCGCGGCCTGACACCCCCGAGAAAGGGAAGTGTCGAAGCGCGCGTGCGTGGTGTACGTCCCCCTCGCCGCGTCCCGGGGGGGCTCATCTGCAGGGGACACGGCCTGGGTGCCACCGCCGCAAGGCGGAGGGTGCGTCCCGTCAACCACCCCCCTGGAGGCACCATGAAGCGAATCCTTCTCGGCACTCTCGCGGTGCTCGTCCTGGGGCTCGGTGGTGGCGCGACCTTCCTCGCGCTGAAGACGCCCGAGCAGCGTCCCGCGGCCCAGCTCACCATCGAGGCGACGCCGGAGCGGCTGGCGCGTGGCCGCTATCTCGTGGAGAACGTGGCCGCGTGTCTCCACTGCCACTCGACGCCGGAAGAGGCGATCTGGGGTACCCCACCGAAGAACGGGACCGCGGGGGCGGGAGGCTTCTGCCTCACGCCGGAGATGGATTTCCCGGGAACACTCTGCATGGCGAACATCACCCCGCACCCGGAGCTCGGCGTGGGCCGCTGGACGGATGGGGAGATCCTCCGCGCGCTCCGCGAGGGCGTGGACCGCGATGGCAACGCCCTCATGCCGACGATGCCCTACACGCGCTTTACCCAGATGTCCGACGAGGACGCCCTGGCGGTGGTGGCCTACATGCGCACGCTCCCCGCCGTCGCGAAGTCCGTCCCCGAGTCCAAGCTCGACTTCCCGCTCCCGATCGTCATGAAGTTCCTGCCCAGGCCGCTGGAGGGCACGGTGACGGCGCCGCCGAGGAGCGACACGGTGGCGTATGGCCGGTACCTCGCCAACGTCGCCGGCTGCGAGGAGTGCCACACCCCAGCGAACGAGCGGAGGCAGCCCCTCCCGGGCCGTGCCTTCGCGGGCGGTCTGAATTTCAAGTTCCCGTGGGGCGGCTCGGTGGTGACCGCCAACATCACGCCGCACTCGACCGGACTGGGCGCCACTTCGCGTGCGGACTTCATCGCGCGCTTCAAGGGCTACCAGGGCATGGGGCCCCTGAAGGTGAACCCGCGGAAGAACACGGTGATGCCTTGGCTCTCCTTCGCAGGGATGACCGAGGAGGACCTCGGCGCCATCTACGACTACCTGCGCACGGTCCCTCCCCTCGAGAACGTGGTGAATCCGTTCCCTGACGCGGCAGGTACGGCCGCGGCAACGCCGGGATAGCGAGCGGAGCCGGAGGCGAGCGAGGCCCTCG
>JAKEEX010000268.1 GCA_022616315.1 Myxococcaceae bacterium | reverse complement strand
GGGCCGGTGGGGGCGCTTGCCAGCCGCGGTGCGCGGGCGCGAGCTGCGGGGAGGGCAGGAGCTGCAACGCAGCCACGGGTTACTGCGAGTAGGGCGCTCAGTTGCGGCGACTAGAGCGCGAAGTCGTCCGCGCGGCGGCCGAGCCACTCGAGCGCCGTGCCCGTCTTGAGGCGCTCGCGTGTGGACGCGTCCAGCTCCGGCAGCGAGTCGATGAGACTGCCGGGCACGGCCTCCCCGAGCGGGAAGGGGTAGTCCGTACCGAGCGCGATGCGCTGCGCTCCGAAGATCTGGAGGAGCAGCCGAAGCGCGTTCGGCTCGTGCACGAGCGCGTCCACGTAGAGGCGGTGGAGGTAATGACTCGGCGGATGCGGGGTGTCCGTGGCGCAGAGGTCCGGCCGCGCCTCGAAGCCGTGCTGGATGCGTCCGAAGGTGCCCGGGAAGGCGCCCCCGCCGTGCGCGACCGCGATACGCAACTTCGGCAGCCGCTCGAGCACGCCGCCGAACATCAGCGAGCAGATGGCGAGCGCACACTCGGCCGGCATTCCGACGAGCCACGGCATCCAGTACTTCTTCATCCGCTCCGGCGCCAACATGTCCCACGGGTGGACGAAGATGGCCGCGCCGAGCGTCTCCGCCCGCTCGAAGACCGGGAAGAGCTCCGGCGCATCCAGGTTCCACGCGCCCACGTGGGTGCCAATCTGCACGCCCGCGAGCCCGAGCTCCTTCACGCACCGCGTGAGCTCCGCCACTGCGAGCTCAGGCGCCTGCAGGGGCAGGGTGCCCAGGCCGACGAAGCGGCGCGGGGCCTTCGCCACCACGCCTGCCAGGTGGTCGTTGAGGAAGCGTGCCACCTCGAGGCCGTGCTCGGGCTTCGCCCAGTAGCTGAACATCACCGGCACGGTGGAGAGCACCTGCACGCCCACCCCGTGCGCGTCGCACTCGCGAAGGCGCACTGCCGGGTCCCAGCAGTTGGCCTCGACGTCGCGGAAGTGCGTCCCGTCATCCCGCAGCATGCGCGCGCGACAGGCCGGGGCACCGCCGTTGGGCAGAGGCTCCAGGCGGATGAAGCCCCCGTAGCCGAAGCGCTCAGCCCAGCGCGGAATCTCCGGCGGGAGCAGGTGGGTGTGGATGTCGATGCTCTTCATTTCTTCTCGTGGACGCGACCGCACGCCTTGCAGGTGGTGTGCTCATTGCTGCCCCAGTAGCGCGCGAAGATGGGCGGCAGCTGCGCCACGATGTCCGTCAGGTGAAAGCTCTCCGAGTACAGCTTCTCCCCGCAGCCGTCGCACACCCACAGGAACGTGTCCTTCTCGTGCGGCAGCCGGCGACGCTCCAGCACCAGGCCCACCGTGTTCGCGGGACGCTGCGGCGAGTGCGGCACGTTGGGCGGCAGGAGGAAGATGTCCCCCTCGCGGATGTGGATGTCCTCCGTCTTCCCGTCCACCAGCACGCGGAGCGTGATGTCTCCCTCGAGCTGGTAGAAGAACTCCTCGCCCTCGTTGATGTGGAAGTCCGTGCGGCTGTTCGGGCCTCCCACCACCGTCACCATGAACTCGCGGTCCGCCCAGATCTGCGCGTTGCCCACGGGCGGCTTGAGCAGGTGACGGTGCTCGTCGATCCAGCGCTTGAAATTGAGGGGCTTCATGGGCGGACGCGGGGCGGTGCTCACGGGCGCTCCTTTCAAATCGTCGCGATGCACTTCAGCTCGATGGCGATGGGCGTGGGAAGCGCGGTGATGCCGAGCGTGGTGCGGCAGGGCTTCTCCGGCACGTCCTTGAAATACTCCGCGTACAGGCGGTTGTACGTGGGGAAGTCCCGCTTCATGTCGGTGAGGTAGACGGTGACATCCACCAGGTTCTCCCACCGGCTCCCCGCGTCCTCCAGCACGGCGCGCACGTTGGCCATCACCGAGTGCACCTGCGCCTCGAAGTCGTAGGACGAAACCGTGCCGTCCGGGTTGAGCACCACGCCCGGAATCTCCTTGCTGCCACGCTGGCGCGGGCCCACGCCGGAGAGGAAGAGGAGGTTTCCCACGCGCCGTGCGTGTGGGTAGAGCCCCACGGGCTCGGGGGCGCGCTGGGAGTCGAGGGAGGTGGCGCTGGGCGGGGGCTTGGGGCTCATGGGTGTGGCAGGAGTCTCAGGTGTGGCTCAGAGCTTGACGCAGACGTTCTTCGCCTCGGTGAAGAAGCGCAGGGCCTCCCAGCCGCCCTCGCGCCCTACGCCGGAGTCCTTCACGCCGCCGAACGGGGTGCGCAGGTCGCGCAGCATCCAGCAGTTCACCCAGACGATGCCCGAGCGCAGCTGCGCCGACACGCGGTGCGCACGCTGGAGGTCGCGCGTCCAGACGCTCGCGGCGAGCCCGTAGCGCGTGCTGTTGGCGACCGCGACCGCCTCCTCGTCGGAGTCGAAGGGCTGCAGCGTGGCCACGGGCCCGAAGATCTCCTCCTGGTTCGTGCGTGAGCGCGGGGAGAGGCCCTCGAGCAGCGTGGGCTCCACGAACCAGCCCTGCTCGCACCGCCCACCCAACTGCGTGCGCTTGCCGCCGGTGAGGACCGTGGCCCCCTCCTGCCGCGCCACCTCGAGGCAGCCGAGCACCTTGTCGAAGTGCGCCCGGGAGACGAGCGCCCCCTGCTCCGTGCCGGCCTCCAGGGGGTCACCCTGGCGCAGGGCACGCACGCGCTCGACGAGCGCCTCCTTCACCCGGCCGTAGATGGAGCGCTCCACCAGGATGCGCGAGCCGCACAGGCACACCTGGCCCTGGTTGGTGAACGCCGAGCGCACCACCTGGGGAATGGCCTCGTCCAGGTTCGCGTCCGCGAAGAGGAGGGTGGCGTTCTTGCCACCCAGCTCGAGCGACAGCTTCTTGAAGGTGCCCGCGGTCTGCGCGGCGATGCCAGCGCCCACACGCGTGCTGCCGGTGAAGGAGATGGCGCGCACCTCGGGGTGGCCCACGAGCGCCTCGCCCACCTTGGGGCCCAGGCCGTGGAGGATGTTCAGCACGCCCGGGGGAAGGCCGGCCTCGTTCGCGAGCTCCGAGAGGAGGTGCGCCGTCATCGGCGTCACCTCGGAGGGCTTGGCCACCACGCAGTTGCCCGCAGCGAGCGCCGGGGCGAGCTTCCACGTGAGGAGGTACAGCGGCAGGTTCCACGGCGAGATGCAGCCCACGACTCCCAGCGGCTGGCGCAGGGTGTAGTTGAGGGCCACGTCGTCCGTGGGGTGGCACTCGGTGGAGAACTGGGTGGCGGCGTCCGCGAAGAACTCGAAGTTCTGCGCGGCGCGCGGGATGTCCACCGTGCGCGCGAGGCTCAGCGGCTTGCCCGTGTCCACCGACTCCGCGCGGGCGAGCTTCTCCAGGTCCCGCTCGATGAGGCGCGCCAGCTGGCGCAAGGTGCGTGAGCGCGTGGAGGCGGGCGTTGCGGCCCAGCCGGGCGCGGCCTTCGCTGCGGCGGCCACCGCGCGCTCCACGTCCGCAGCATCCGAGTCCGGCACCCGGGCGAACACCTGGCCCGTGGCGGGCTCGAAGCTGTCCAGCCAGCGGCCGCTCACCGCCGGCTGGAGCGTTCCATCGATGAGGT
>JAKEEX010000267.1 GCA_022616315.1 Myxococcaceae bacterium | reverse complement strand
TAGTCGAAGTCGAAGTTGACGCTGAAGCCCGCGAGGCCCAGGTAGAGGGCGTAGATGCGCGAGGTCCACGTGCTCTGGATGTTCACGGGGAAGAGCTGCAGACCGGCGGCCGGCGTGGACGCGGGCGGATAGGTGAAGCCCTCGAAGTAGGCCTCTCCGCGGACCTTGTCCTGCCACTCCAAGGGCCCCTCCAGCAGCATGCCGATGTTCTGCGGGTCCTTGAGCGACGCCAGCCGTGGACGCAGCTCTGGCTCGTCCCCCGCCCAGAGGGCTCCGAAGGTCTGCTCCAGCTCGTCCTTGAAGAGCAGCGAGTAGGGCAGCGCATAGCGCTTCACGTCCGCGGTCTCGTCTCCGCCGAGGAACACCTGGTACGGCTCGGCCACGGCGGCGAACATGGCGCCCTGCTGGTCGTTGTAGTGCCCAGCCTCCACCATGCGGTACTGGAAGTTGTAGCCGCTCTTGAAGTCGTAGCGGCTGTACATGCGCCGCCCCTCTCCGCGGGGAACGATGGCGTAGTGGAGCGCGCAGTCACCGGGGGGACAGACGGCACCGGCGTAGGCCTGCATGCCGTCCATGGTCAGCGAGTCGAACTCGTCCCCCTCGGAGAGCACGTTCCAGATGGCCTCGTCCGGGAAGCCGTCCCCGTCCGTGTCCCGCGAGAAGCCGTCCCCGTCGAAGTCCGCGAGCTCGAGGGCGAAGAAGCCCGCGGGAGGCACCTGCATCACCCGGAGCAGGTTGTTGATTCCGTCCAGCGCCGCCATGGTCCAGGTGGCCTGCATCAGCGGGTCGTAGCCGAGCGGGCCCACGCTGTAGTTGGCGAAGGTCTGCCCCGTGGCGTCCTGCGCCCGGTAGAGCGCGTGGAGCAGGTGCTTGTAGACGAGGCCCGTGTTGATGAAGGTGCCGTAGGCCTTGTTGAACGCGTTGTCCGCGCGGAAGCCGAAGCGGTCCCGTGCGAAGTGGGTGAAGTAGTAGCCGTTCCAGTAGCCCTCGAGCCAGAAGCGGGACATCTCGAAGTAGTCAGGCCCGCGGTCGAAGCGGTTGCAGGACAGGACGTAGCCCACGTGGTCGTCCGTGCAGAACTGGTACGGCACCTCCAGGGGCACGCCCAGGTCGCTCACGTCCGGGGTCGTCTGCGCGTCGGGATGGGCGGAGAGGCGGGTGCGGACGTCCCCGTAGCGGGCCTGCACCTCGTCCCACCTGCGGAGGGTGCGCGCGCGCATCCGGTTGAGACCGCTCGTGATGGCCTGCTCGAGCGTCCCCCCCTCGCCGAAGCGCAGCGGGAGGGTGCTGTAGTGGAAGCGCTCGGTGAAGCCGGGGACGGCCGGGTTGATGTGCTGCGCACTCACCAGCGGCAGGTCGCGCGCGGCGCCGCGCAGGGCCAGCTGGGTGCCGTCACTCGCGGGGAACGTTGCGTCCGCGCTGCGCACGCCGGTGAAGACCTCCACGTAGCCGGGACGGGAGTCGCCCGAGTAGGCGAAGAGGATGGCCGCGGCGTCGTAGCGTCCCACCCCCTGGAAGTCCGAGTTCACCGCCCCGCCGTAGTCCATGATGGACGAGTACTCGTAGTCGTGGACGCCCTGCTCAAGCTGCTGCTGGTTGCCGATGGCGGCGGCGCGCAGGTCCGCCGGCGTCACCGGCACCTTCGCCGCGCCTCCCTGCTCGACCGTGAGCGTCTTGTACTGCTGACGGATCTCCCAGTACCGGTCGAAGTAGTTCAGCGCGTCGAAGGTGCCCGCGAAGTTGTGGCGCAGGCCGAAGGTGTGGCCAATCTCGTGCTCCGCCGTGGCGCGCCAGATGGACTTCCGCAGGGAGCGCCGCACCTCCTCGGTGGCCAGCTGGCGCGCGTCCGCGTGGGGTGTGCCCTGCCCTTCGTGCTCGGCGGTCACCGCGTCGCGCAGCTGCTCCATCTTGAAGGCCAGCCGCACCAGCTCCTCGTTGACGAACTCCGCCAGGTACAGGTTGTTGCGGGACGCCTCGTCGATGCGGCGCTGTGCGTACGCGGCGAGCTGGTCCGGAGTGAGCGTCACCATCCGCTGGGCCTCGCGCAGGGCCGTGGTGTCCCCCTGTGCCCTGAGCGCCAGCGCCTCGGGGAGCAGCTCCAGGACGTCCTGCGCGGACTCCACGCCGTCCACGAGCACCGCCTCGAGCGACGGGTGGGCGCGCAGCTTCTCCGCAGCCGCGGTGAGCGAGCTCCCACGCGAGAGCGGGAGCCCACCCCCGCTGCGCAGCTGCGAGAGGAGCTGCGCCGCGTGCCCCTTCGCCCGCTTGAAGACGGGCAGCGTCGGCTGCTGCGACTGGACGAGCCCCTGCTGCGCGCTCTGGATGGGACCGGAAGGACGGTCGAAGGCCTCCGCGTAGCTGCTGTAGCGCGTCATGTACTCGCGCACGGTGCGGCCCGAGATGTGGTCCACGAGGGACACCTCACCCTCGAGCAGGTCCACGATGTCCAGGGCGTACTGCGCCGAGGTATCCACCGCGCCCGCGTAGACGTTCGCGTTGCCGGAGATGATCTCCCCCGTCTCCGGGTCCGCGCTGGACGGGCCGTAGCCGAGCAGGCCGTTCGGGGTGGGCTCGGTGATGGAGTAGAGGAAGCTGTAGCGCAGGTCTCCGAAGCGCGGGACGAAGCCGGGTGCACCGCAGGCCCCGGGCGCACCCTGCGGCACCGGCGTCTCACAGACGTAGAGGATCTGCGGCACCTCGGCCTTCAGCTGCTCGAGGGTGAGCGCCGCCTTGCCCTGCGCCGCGGCCACCGCGCGCCGGAAGGCCATGTCCCAGCTGTAGGCGAGCGTGAACTCCCCTTCCTCCCGCTGAGGCAGCACCTTCCGGAGGCGCCACTCCTTGCCTCCCGCGAGCTCGCCCGCGGCCTTGACGTAGTCCGCGTAGGCCTCGTCCGAGCCGAAGCGTCCCCTCGGCGTGAGGTAGAAGACGATGGCCTTCGGCTTGCGCTCGCCCAGCGCGAGCTTGCGGTTGGTGACACGGCCCTCCTCATCCACGCTGATGGGGCCGGTGCCGTCCGGCCCCCTGTCGTAGGTGTGCTCCCAGATGTCGAAGCGATTCGCCAGGAGCAGCCGCTTGGCCTCGGTGAAGCCGAACCTCCTGTCGTAGGCGAGGCGCTCGGTCCGGAAGTAGCCGAACTTCGCCATCATCGCGTTGTCGTAGACGAGCGGCTCGTAGTCGAGCGTCTCGTCCGGGTCCACCCGCGCGATGGAGGTGCGGACCTTGATCTCCTGTGAGGTGCAGTCGTAGCGCTCGCCGCCGAGGAGGTAGCAGACCGGGATGGCTCCGTAGCCTTCGATCTCCGTCTCGTCGGGCTTCGCGTAGTGGCGGCTGGTGAAGTCCATGTAGACGAGGCGCTCGCTGCCCTCCGCGTCCTTCGCGTACTCCGCCGTGGGCCAGTCGTACGGGTCCGTCCCCGGCTCCTTCTCCTGGATCCACGAGGAGAGGCTCGAGCCTCCGGCGGCGTTGCCGAAGCTGCCCCACATGAGGCCCGCGCTCTTGTTCGTCTCGGACTGGCTCCAGTCCACGCGGATGTACTCGCGCTCGTTCCAGGGCCGGTCGGAGGTGTTCTCCGTGATGACGTTGCTCTGCTCGCCCGTGGTGGTGTCGTAGGTGCGCTGGATGTCGAAGTGGCTGACGATGCGGAAGCGCACGATGGGCGCGCCGTAGTAGGGGCTCTCGCCCGCGCACACGCCCTTGATGCACACCTTCCTCGTGGTGCCGCTCGGGTGGGACTTCTCGGAGAGCTGCGCGTCGTCCGTGCCGAGGATGTAGGGGTAGGCGCGGTAGCCGACGAGGTGGTCCTCCTGGACGTCCCACACAATCTTCTCGAGCGCCCCGGTCTCACCGGTGAAGGTGAAGCCGGTGTTGGCCGAGGCCCCGGTGACGGTGTTGCGGATGTACCACTGGCCATCCAGCAGGTCCGTCTTGCGGACGTAGTTGGGCTGGACGCGGTTGATGTCGCCATTGCTCTGGGCGCACGCGACGGCGAGCAGGGCCGCGCTCGCAGCGCCGAGCAGGCGCGGGGGCATCCAGTTCATGGGACCTCCTGGGAGTTGCACATGGGGGCTTCTGAGGGGCGTCAGTAGAGGGCGGAGAGGGAGAGCGAGTACGTGGTGCTGGCGACCGCTCCCTCGACGAAGAGGAAGCGGAGCCGCTTGTTGTCGCGGCTCAGCGGAGGACCGGCGTCGCTCACGCCGAAAGAGAGCGACAGCTGGTCGTTGAGGTTGTAGCCACCACTCAGCGAGACGGAGAGCGAGTCGGTGCGGCCCATCCCGGTGTGCACCGCGGGGTTGCCGTGCTCATCCAGCGTGGGCGCCGTGTACTCGTCTGGCGCGCTCGTCACCGCGTAGCGCCACTGGTGCGAGAGGCCGACGCCGAGCGACCCGGTCCAGCGCGGATCCGGAGCCCAGGTGACGCCGACCGTCTGGTTGACGGACCAGGCGGTGTTGAGCCCGGCGGACGCACACAGCTGCTGGCCGGCGCGGCAGATGTCCAGGGGGTTGCCCGTGGCGTCCCGCCGCACGTCACCACCTTCCGAGGGCGCCGAAGGGCCGATGGCGAGACTCCGGTGGAAGCCGCGCGAGCCGCTCAGCTGGTAGTTGAGGATCCACGCACCGAACGTCCTGTTGACGCCCACGCCCGCGCCCAGCACTCCGAGGCTCCCGCCCCACCAGCTCCGGAGCGTCGCGGGGACGGTGAGGGAGAGGACGGGGGTGACGGACGCACCCACCACGGGCAGCTCGTACAGGGCAGGAGAGCTGAGGCCGAAGCGCAGGTCCGACCAGTCGAAGCGGCGTCCGGTGGCGCTGTCGGGGGGCGTGAGCTCGAAGGAGGCGGACGCGGACGCGGAGGCCACCAGGCGCAGCCCGCCGGGCCCACGGAAGTTGAACCTCGGCTGCACCGTGACGCCGAGGTCCACGTACGCCACCTGCTCCGGCTTGATGAAGGTGCCGTGTCCCACGGTGCTGCCCACCGAGGCCATCACGCTCCAGCCGGTCTGCGCCGCGAGCTGCTCGGGGGTCTGCACGGAGGCGTTGCCGGAAGTCGGCGTCGCGACGGTCGTGCCGGACTGTGGTGCGGGTGAGGCGGGCGCTGCCTGCTCTCCGGGAGCCTCCTCCACGGGCGCCGCCGGCGGCGTCTCCGGCTGCGGGCCCTGGGGCTGCTCCTGGGCCAGCACCGCGGCCGGAAGGAGCCCCGCGCACAGCCACGCGACGAGCCACCTCTTCATCGTCCACCTCCGTCCCGCGTCACGACGGACCGTCCGCAGCACACGGGGGCGTCGGCCGCTCGAGCAAGAAGCGCTCCAGCCACCACGCACGCCGCACACCGCGCGAAGTGGCCGCGACTCCACGGGAGGCTCCTTCGCCGGGCGCGGCCCTTGCGTCGTCGCACCTGAAGTCCGTTAGCGGAGTGCGAGGCGACCACCCGACGCGCCGACACTTATCCGGCGGTCGGAAGCGCAACCAACGCCTCCCACCTCCCGGCGTCCGGAGAGGTCTCCCGGAGAACGCAACGCGCACGCGGCGTGTCCGCTGGGAGCCGGGTGCGTCGTCTGCGTGTCGCGTGGGAGGTGGTGCGCTTCACACCGAGGGTGGCAGCTCGGGTGTGCCGAGCAGGCGCTTCAGGCGCTCCGGCTCCACACGAACGACGAACGTCTTCTCCTGGCTGAACGTCACCTGCCCCGGGGCGCCTCCCTTCACGCGGCGCACGGACCGCACCGGGACGTGGGACACCTCGCCGCGCGGCTCGCCCTTGAGGTCCGAGTGGTGGAGCGCGAGGTGGGCGGCGTCGAGCAACGTCTCCTGCTCCACGGTCGCGCCCCGCGTCAGGGGCACCACCACGTGAGCGCCCGGGACACCACGGGCGTGCAACCAGAGGTCGTGCGGACGGGCCAGCCGGAAGGTGAGGACGTCGTTGGCCTCTCCTCCACGGCCCACCCAGATGCGGTGACCCCGCGAGGAGAGGTATTCGCGGAACGGACGCGCGGCCCCTTGCGCTTCGGCGGGCGTCGGCTGGGCCAGCACCTCCAGCTGCGCCAGGAGCGAGGCCTCGTCCATCGCGTCCAGCTGGGAGAGCGCCTCGCGCGCGGCGCGCTCCTCGCGCTCGAGCTCCTTCAGGCGGTGGGCGGCGTGCTCGGAGCCGCGCAGGAGGCGCCTGTACTGGTGGAAGTGCCAGTCCACCTGCTCGCGCGGGGAGCGCCGCGCGTCCAGCACAACCTCCACCTCCTCCACGCCCGCCTCCGTGTACGACGTCAGGCGCACGCGCGCTGCGCCCCGCGGCACCCGGTGGAGGTTCTGCGCGAGCAGCTCGCCGAGGCGACGGTGACGCTCGGCGTCCTCCTCGCGGCCGGCCTCGCGGCGCACCTTCTCGAGCGTCCGGTCCAGGCGCGAGAGGCGCGCGCGGTAGGGCTGTGCGAGCCTGCGGCGGATGGCGTCCGCGCGGCGGCGACGCTCCAGGTCCGCGTGCAGCGCCTCGGCCGCCTCCGCGAGGGGGAACGCTGCGCCCTCCACGGGAACGAGCCGCCCTGTCGCCTCCCCGAGGGGCGCGACCGGCGCGGAGGGCGCCTCGACTGCGGGGTGGGTGGCACCGGGGTGGAGCCCCGCGCGGCCCGCGCCGGGCTGCTGCGAGAGGGCGAGGATGCGCCCCGCGCGCGTCGTGAGGACGAGCGCGCCCGGAGGTGCGAGGTCCACCACCAGCACCCGCTGCTCCTCCGCGGAGGCGAAGCGCAGGAGCGCCAGGCGTCCCCGCGCCTCCACGTCCGTCAGGCGCAGGCCGACGAGCTCCTGTCGCAACCAGCGCTGGAAGGGCGTGGGCTCGCCGGGGGACGGCAGCCGCTCGGATGCCACGGAGAGGCGCGCGAGCTCCGGCTCGCCGCTCGCGCACAGCACGACGGAGCGCCCGGGCTGGCGCAGCTCCAGGTACGCGAGCCGCGGGAAGGGACTGAAGGCCTTCTGCACCACCGCGCCCACGAGGCGCTCCGCGAGCTCGCGGGCCACCCGCTCGAGCTCCTCCGGCCGCAGGGACATGGCGCACGCACCTCCCAATCGGCATAGGGGGCTGACGGTTGTCCCGTCAGCACCCCTGCCACACCACCGGACAAGCGGGTCCGCATCCGGCGGTTCGTAGGGTTGAGGTTAGCGC
>JAKEEX010000026.1 GCA_022616315.1 Myxococcaceae bacterium | reverse complement strand
GGAACGGGGCTGGTGGCGCAGCGGCCGTTCCGCTCCCCGCATCACACCATCTCGGACGCGGGGCTGGTGGGTGGCGGGTTGATGACGCGCCCCGGGGAGCTGTCCATGGCGCACCACGGAGTCCTCTTCCTCGACGAGCTCCCGGAGTTCCGCAAGAACGTGCTCGAGGTCCTCCGCCAGCCGCTCGAGGAGGGTGCCATCCACCTCGCGCGGGCCAACCATCACGTCACGTACCCGTGTCGGGTCATGCTGGTGGCGGCGATGAACCCCTGCCCCTGCGGCTGGTACAACGTGCCCGAGCACGCGTGCCAGTGTCAGCTCCACCGCGTCGCGGAGTACCACGGACGCGTGAGTGGGCCCCTGCTGGACCGCATCGACATGACGCTCCAGACGCGGCCGGTGGACCCGGCGAAGCTGAGGCAGCGCGAGAGCAGTGAGCGTCCGTCCGCCTACTTCCGGGCGCGCGTCGAGGAGGCCCGTGCGCGGCAGCGTCACCGCCTTCGCGACGAGCCAGGCGTCTATTGCAACGCCCAGATGACGCCGCGACAGGTCCGCCGCCACTGCGCCCTCCCCTCCACCGCCGAGAACATGCTCCAGGCCGCGATGCATCGCTTCGGACTCTCCGCGCGCGCCCACGACCGCATCCTGCGCCTGGCCCGGACGCGCGCGGACCTGGAGGGGCGCGCGGAGATCCTGAACGAGGACGTGGCGCTCGCAATCGACTGCCGGATGATCGACCGGCGTGGCTGGCTCCCGGGGCGCCTCCAGGCCGCTCGCTCCACGAACGACGGGGCGGATGCGGCGGGTGTTGCACGGTCGTGACCGGTTGCGCGTTGCCCTCACCCCGTCCCTCTCCAGGGGGGGAGAGAGGAAGTGAGGGTCCGCTCGCCGAGTCTGAGGGGAGAAGGGTTTGACAGGCGCCCCCGGAAGGGGTGACGAGTGGCTCCCATGAAGCTGCTCTGGCCTCTGGTCAATCTCCTGCAGGGACTCTTCTTCGTGGTGTGGACGGCGCTCCTCATCTCGCTCGCCATCCTGGCCACGCTGGTGAGCTTCTCCAGGGACGTCGCGCTGGTGATGGCACGCCGCTTGTGGGCACCGCCGCTCCTCGGCATCACGGGCTCCCGCTTCGTCGTGGAGCTGCCGCGCGGCATCGACTGGGGACGTCCGCACATCTACGCGATGAACCACCAGTCCATGCTGGACATCGCCTGCGCGTTTGCGGCGCTGCCGGTGAACCTGCGCTTCGTGGCCAAGCACACGCTCAAGTACGTGCCGTTCCTCGGTTGGTACATGTGGATGACGCGGATGGTGTTCATCAACCGCAGCCACCGCAGGAAGGCGGTCAAGAGCCTGAAGGAGGCAGGGGCGCGCATCCGGGAGGGCGCGAACATCCTCGCGTTCCCCGAGGGGACGCGCTCGCGGGATGGGCGCCTGCTGCCGTTCAAGAAGGGCATCTTCCTGCTGGCGCTCGAGGCCGGCGTCCCCGTCGTGCCCGTGGCCGTCGAGGGGAGCTACGCCGTGCTTCCGAGTGACGGCCTTCGTATCCGTCCCGGCGTCATCCGCGTGAAGGTGGGCGAGCCCATCCACACCAGCGGGCGCTCCTCCGCGAACAGCGCTGCGCTCATGGGCGAGGTGCGCGACGCGATTGCCGCCCTGCAGGCGGAGCTGGGCGGGCCACCGCCGCACGCCCAGCCCACCGTCGAGGAGCGTCGCGGGCAGAAGGTGGCCTGACATCCGCTCCGCGTCCCGGGACGCCCGTCGCCTCACCGGGACACCATGCCGCGTCTCCAGGTGGCAGATGGAGGGGGCGTGCGTCACGGCACGCCCGTTGCTCCGCCGTGCGCCCTGCTCCTGGCACTGACGCCGGGGCGTGAGGGAGGGCGTGGCGGTGAGCAAGTTGACGGAGAAGCTCAAGGCGGTGGCGGCCGCGGTGGCATCCATCGAGCGGCAGTTCGGCAAGGGTGCGGTGATGACGCTGGGCAGCGAGCCCGAGGCCCAGCGGGTGGCGGTGATTCCCTCCGGCTCCGTGGGGCTGGACAGGGCGCTCGGCGTGGGTGGCTACCCGCGCGGACGCGTGGTGGAGGTCTTCGGCCAGGAGTCCTCCGGCAAGACGACGCTCGCGCTGCACGCCATTGCGCAGGTGCAGGCGCAGGGTGGCGTGGCGGCCTTCGTGGATGCCGAGCACGCGCTGGACGTGTCCTACGCGCGCAAGCTGGGCGTGCGCGTGGAGGAGCTGCTCGTCGCGCAGCCGGACACCGGAGAGCAGGCGCTCGAGATCACGGAGCAGCTGGTGCGCAGCGGGGCGGTGGACCTCATCGTCGTGGACTCGGTGGCCGCGCTCGTTCCCCGGGCGGAGCTCGAGGGCGAGATGGGAGATGCACACATGGGCGTGCAGGCGCGCCTGATGAGCCAGGCGCTGCGCAAGCTGACGGGAGCCGTGAGCCGCTCGGGCACCTGCATCCTCTTCATCAACCAGATGCGGATGAAGATTGGCGTGATGTTCGGCAACCCTGAGACCACCACGGGCGGCAACGCGCTGAAGTTCTACGCCTCGGTGCGCCTCGAGGTGCGCAAGGGGACGCACCTCAAGGAGGGGGAGAGCATCGTGGGCACGCGCACCCGCGCGAAGGTGGTGAAGAACAAGCTCGCTCCGCCCTTCCAGGAGGCGGAGTTCGATGTCCACTACGGCCAGGGCGTCAGCCGCGCGGGCGAGGTGGTGGACCTGGGCGCGCAGGTGGGCCTCGTGGAGAAGTCCGGGAGCCACTTCAGCTTCCGCGGTGAGCGCATCGGACAGGGCCGTGAGCGGGCCGTGGAGTGGTTCCGCGCACACCCCGGCGTGCTCGAGGAGGTGGCTCAGCAGCTCGTGGGACTTCCGGTACCGGAGGTGGCGCCCGTGCTGGAGGCCGCGGCCTGAGGTGGGGTTTTTGGGGGGGATGCCTGGGTGTTCAGCTTCCCCTCACCCTTTCCCTCTCCCAGGGGGAGAGGGGAGAGTCGGGCGTTGTCTCGGGATGGGTCAGCGCGAGAGCCGCGGAATGGGCTCGCGCCGCGTGCCGGAGACCAGCACGAGCCGCCCGTCCTCCTCGTGGAGGAGCTCTCCCAGCTGGAACTGGGCGTCCCGGGAGAAGCGGGCCTTCGCGCGCCCGGCCTTCACCTGGCAGGTGAGGACTCCATCGGTGTCCTCCGCGAGGCTCGCCACGTCGAGGAGCTCGGCGGTGCGGTCGCTGAGGCGCACGGAGACGCAGTCCCCCTCGGAGACGTCCACCGTGCGGACCTCGTACGCCGCGTCCTCCACCTGGACGTACGCCCAGTCCGCGCCCACGCGGAGCACGTAGCGGCCGTCCTCGGTGGGCTGAAGGCCGCAGTTGAAGAGCTCGATGATGCGTGGGTGCTCGATGGGCGCATCGTCGTGCCACCAGCGCAGGGTGCGGTCCAGGCGGAGCCCGCTGTCCTCGCGCGTGTGGAGGCGCTTGCCGGTCAGGAAGAGTGCCATGCGCCCCTCACCAGTGACGGACGTACTCGGTGTAGCCGCGGAACGCGACGGCGCCCCAGAAGTTGACCAGCACCCCGAGCACCGCGGCGGCCTGCACCCAGCGGTTTCGGAGCGACCAGCCGCCGATGGCGAAGAGCACCAGGAGGTACGGCGCGTAGTCGAGGCTGAAGCGGTAGCCGAACTGCATGTAGCCGGTGTTCTGGTAGAGGAATCCCGGCAGCGCCGTCACCGCCACCGTGAGCCAGAGTGGCCAGTGGAGGCGCGGACGTTCCTTCGGCACGAGAAGGAAGACCAGCAGGGGCAGCGTCAACAGCAGCGACAGCCCGTGCGGGTCGTAGCCCAGCTGGAACGGGGAGAGGGTGACCTTGGGCAGCTCGAGGAACGCAGCCTCCAGGTTGCGCTGCAGGTAGACCGGATGGAAGAGCCCCCAGCGGTCGATGTCCGCGTTCACCCGGTTGTTGAAGAGGAACGCGTGGCCGAACTCGGCCAGCCGGCCGAAGCGGTGGACGTTGTAGGCCGCGGCCAGCGCTCCGAGGGGGAGAGCACCGAGTGTGAACAGCCCCAGCTTGCGCAGCGCGGGGCGCCAGTTTCGCGGCAGGGCTCTCAGCTGCGCGAGCCGGCTTCCCTTCTCCGGGCACAGGGCCTCCAGCACGAAGAAGAGGCCGGTGAAGAGGAGCGGCGTCCGCGTGAGCGTCGCCATGGAGAAGAACAGTCCAGCGAGCACCGGGCGACGCGCGCCGACCGCGTTGCGGAGGTACAGGCAGGTCAGCGCCACGCCCATGACCTCGGCGGTGAACCACACCTCACCGCGGATGGCGCAAGAGAAGAAGAGCGTCCCGAACGCGAGCAGCAGCGCGAGGACGGCGTTCTCCTGCGTCGTGCGCTTGCTCTCCCCCGCCTGGGAGAGCTGACGCAGCAGTGAGTAGAAGAGCGCCACCGCCAGCGCCCCCACGAGGACGCCGAACGAGGTGTCGTTGAACTGGTAGCCGTGCAGCGCGACGAACGGAAGCATCGCGACCGCGGGGAAGGACGGGAAGCTCACGTACCAGTGGTCGGTCGCGAGCGGCCTGCCCTCGCAGCGCATCTTCTGACCGGCCACCTCGCGGACACAGGCCCAGTCCTCGAGGTTGGGGAGCACCTCGCGGTCGACGTCCAGCCTCCCCTCGAGCCAGGCCTGCGCCTGGTAGACGAAGTGGGGCGCGGCGCTCTGGCGGAGGAAGCGCTCGGAGCTGAAGAAGGTCAGCACCACGGCGGAGATGGCGAACAGTGCCAGCTCCACCCGGTGTGCCGACACCCAGGCGCGGAGCGTCGCCAGGAGCCGCCCTCCCCTGCCCTCTCCCGATGGGACGAGCACGTCGTCCGGTGGGGTCGTTCCCATCCGTTGCATGGGAGTCACGCTCTCAGGAGAGGCCCTGCTCGCGCGCGGTGTGCTGCGCGTCGGAGTCCTCCTCCTCGGTCTCGCCCGCGCTGTCGAGGAGCGCCTCGTCCAGCTGGCTGAGGGCCGTGCGGCGCAGGAGGAACAGCGACTCGAGCAGGCCGAAGACCACGTAGCCGCCTGCGTAGCCCACGAGCGCGAGGGCCGGGTGCGCGCGCGCCGCGATGACGCCGCCTGCCGCCAGCACCGCCATGAGCAACAGCGCGGAGCGGGGTGAGAGGCGCACGGCCTTGAACGTGCGGTAGCGCACCGTGGAGACCATCAGCAGCGACAGGAGCACGGTGATGACCGCCACGGGGGCGCGCGCCGAGTCCGCGAGGGCCTCGCCACGGATGACGTGGTGGGCGATGACGAGCGAGTTCAGCGCCACCGCCGCCAGGGGGATGGGCAGGCCCACGAAGAAGGCGCCCGTGCCCCCCTCCGTCACGACGTGGCGCGCGAGGACGTTGAATCGCGCCAGTCGCAGCGCACCGCAGGCCACGAACGCGAATGCGATGAACACGCCGAGGAGCCCCAGCGGCTCCAGCGCCCAGCGGTAGACGAGCACCGCGGGCGCCACGCCGAACGCCACGACGTCCGCGAGGCTGTCCAGCTCCATGCCGAACTGCGACTGCGTGCGCGTCAGCCGCGCGACCCGACCGTCGAAGGTGTCGAAGAAGTTGGAGAAGAGGAGCGCCAGGGCCGCCTGGTAGAGCGCCAGCGGCGTGGCGTCCCCCACGCACCGGGTCAGCGCGTAGAACCCGCAGAAGATGGAGCTGACCGTGAAGAGGTTCGGCAGGATGAACATCAGCTTGTGCGGCTTCATGGCGCTCCCGGCGCAAGGGCAGGGTCCTGCCCCTGGTCCTGCGGCCCCCTGCGGAGGGGCGGCGGGGCGCATCCCACCACAAGCCCTCTCTGGCGGCCAGAGAAGGAGAGCCCGGGCGCTCAGGGAGGGGGCGCCGCTTCTGCCTTCCGCGCGCGAGACACGCAGGGCCTCTCCAGGCCTGCCAGCGCGTCTCCTCGCACCTCCCCCACCTCCACGTGCGCCCCCGCTTCACACTCCGCCATCAGCGCACCCTGGACGTTCGCCTCGCTGACGAGCGTCCTTGCGCGCACGTCCCCCGTGTCCACCACCAGGAGCGCCGGTCCCTTCGCGCCGCGCACGGCCAGGGTGCCCGAAACGGCGAGGCGCCCTCCCGACTCCGCAGCCACACCGGCCACTCCCGCTCTCTCGATGGTGAGGCCCTCCGCGGAGACCTCCGCTCCCTCTGCCGCCAGGACCCCGATGCCGGCCACGTCCGTCACGGCGAGGCCGCGAAGCGTGACGGTGGCCCGCCGGAGCGAGACGCCATCACCGTCCCCCTCGTCCGCCCTGCCCCGCACGCCCCGGACCTCGCCGCGCTCCAGCGTCACGCGTCCCTGAAGCACGGAGATTCCGAGTGCGCGTGCCTCCTCGACGCGCACGTCCCGGAGTGTCACGTCTCCGCCCAGGAGCTGCACGCCACCAAAGGGGCCGCTGCCGCGCACACGGACCCCTTCGAGGAGCGCACGCGTCTGCACCAGCGCCAGACCCGCTCGTGCGGCGTCGCGGGACTCGAAGCGACGCGCCGTCAGCCGCGTCCCCGCGCCCGTCTGGAGGCCGTACTCGTGGCCCTGCACGCGGAGCCCATCGAGGACCACGGAGCCTCCCGCGGCGAAGAGCGCCGGGCCCGAGCCCCCTGCCACCTCGACGTCGGTGAGGCGCACCTCGGCAGCGCGCGCGTGAACCGCCGTGAAGGCTCCGTCGAAGCGCAGCTTTTCGCCTTGCAGCGTGGCCCCGGCGAGGACCTCGACCGCTCGCTCGAAGCGTCCGGAGAAGCGCACCCGTGCCAGCTGTGCCCGCACACCCTGCGCGAGCACGATGCAGCGCGGGAGCCCTGCCTGCGTCTCCATCCGCCCACCGCGCACCCGCAGCCCACCGCCCTCCATGCGGATGCAGGCCTCCTCCTGCCCGGTGAGAACGACCTCCTCGAGCGTGAGTGGCCCCGACGCGGCCACCGCCACCGTGCCGCCTTCCAGCGTCAGTCCGCGCACCAGGAGCGCGCCTTCGGCCACGAGCAACGGACCCTGGGGCCCGGCGGTCAGCACCGCCGTGGAGGGCCCCTCCAGCACGACACCCGCCGCCACGCGGAAGGGGCCGACATAGCGCCCGGGCGCCAGACGGACCGTCCCTGCGCCCGCTCGCCCGAGCGCCTCTTCCAGAGTCGCGAGGGGTCGGTGCACGCTGCCGTCCCCGCCCGGGGCTGCGCTGGCATCCACCTGCAGCGTCGCGGTGGGGCGCCGCGCACCTTCCGCGGCTCCCTCGAGCCCATGGGGCACGCAGGCGAAGGTGACGAGGAGCAGGGGCGGCAGGAGGCGCAGACCGGCCATCCGGGGGACTCCACCACGCCTCGGCCCACAGGGCCCACCCCCACCCCAGGGCCAGCGTCCGATCAGACCCACGCGCCAAATGATCGAAATCACGAACGTTTCCGGCGGCGCCTGATCCAAACCAAGACATCCACGTCGAAACCCGGTCGCGCGTGCGTCATTGTTTTCGCATTCTCCCTCTAGATCCGCGTGTTTCAGGCGTCAAAAAAATGCTCCGGAGGCCCGAAAATTCGCGCTCGGAGGGCCCCGCACCAATTGACAGACAAAAGTCGTTTTTGTTACCAACCGGGCCGTTCGCGTGATGGGTCCGACATCCAAGGGATTGAGGAGCGCAATGACCAAGGCAGAGCTCGTCGAGGTGGTGGCAGCGCAGTCCAGGCTCACCAAGAAGGCCGCGGCAGAGGTCCTGGACATCGTGTTCAGCAACATCGGGAAGGCCGTGAAGAAGGACTCCCGCTTCTCCTACCCGGGCTTCGGCACCTGGTCCCTGCGCTCGCGCAAGGCGCGGAAGATCCGCAACCCGCAGACGAACGAGATGATGAAGCTGAAGGCTTCGAAGACGGTCGGCTTCCGCCCGGCCAAGGAGCTCAAGCAGACGCTGTGAGCGACGGCCGGCGCGGCCCCGCGTGCGACTGTGCGGGCCGCCCGCACTACCGCGGGCCGTAGCGGCGCCTCAGCTCGTCCATCGAGAGGCCGCTCCACTGCGAGAGCATCGCCACGGCGTCGCGTGCGTGGATGAAGTAGAGCGTGTCCCCCGAGAAGACGGAGAGGAAGACGCCCGCGCAGTCGGGCAGCTTCGCGCGCGTGGACTCGAGGTAGTCCACCAGACGCGGCAGCGTGCGCTCGAGCAGGAAGGCGCGCACGTCCTCGGAGGGCAGCACGAGCTCGTAGCTCGTGGCCCCGGATTGCTCCGCGGACTGCTCCTCACGCACCCGGGAGATGGCCTCGTTCGCCTCGACTGCGGGGGACTTCGCGAAGGCGAGGCCGAGGAGTTCAGCGGTCGCGTCCATGATGCGCTCCGTTCGAGCTCTCCCAGATGGGTGAGCTGGCGACGCTCAGGGCCTGCGCGGGGGACGGCGCCTCCTCGAGCAGCTCGAGGGGGTCCTGCGGCTCGCCTTCGAGCCACACCTCGAAGTGGAGGTGGACGCCGGTGGTGCGCCCCGTCCGTCCGGCGAGGCCCAGCACGGCGCCCCGCTCGAGGGTGTCTCCCTCGTCCACCAGCGACTGTGAGAGGTGGCTGTAGCGTGTGCGGAGTCCACCCGCGTGCTGGAGCTCCACCTGGAGACCATGGGCGCCGTTCCAGCCCACGCGCGCTACGGTCCCCGGTGCCGCGGCGAGGACCGGCTGGTGTGGGCGTGCCTTCAGGTCCAGTCCCGAGTGCATCTTCACGCGCCGCTGGATGGGGTGGCGGCGCGGTCCGAAGTCGGAGGTGACGGACACCCCCTCCAGCGGCCACGTCAGCCGCGGTGGGTAATCGCCGGCGAGGGTCGGTGCGCGGCGCGCGGGCGCAGGCGGAGGCAGGCGTGCGGTGACGGCGTCCAGTGTCCCCATGACGCGCTCGCCGAGCTCCGCGGGCACGTCTCCGTAGGTTCGCGCATCTGCCGTCAGCTCCGACTCCAGTGTCCTCCGCACGTGCGCCACGTGAGCGACCCGGGGCGGGGCCGCGGAGAGCCACGTGTCCACCAGGGCCACCACGCTCCTCCAGGCTTCTGCCTGGGCCTGCGGCATCGGCGCTCCGCGCACCACCGCCCGGCGCGCCTCGACGGACCGCTCCACGAAGCTCTCGAGCGCCTCACGTAGCGCCTCGGGCGTGGGTGGAGCCGTCTGTGCGCGCGTGGGGGCGTCCTGCGGGCGCACCCCTGGAGACGTGTGCGCGACGTTCGCGCGCGGCGTGGCGCAGGCGAGGAGCAGAAGGAGAACGGGGAGGAGGCGCGACATCCGGCGGGCCGGCACTCTAGTCCGGCTCGGCGTCAGCCCCCATGCCTGACTCCCGCCTCCCCTGTCGACCTGTGCCGCCCGTCAGGCGGTCAACTCGCGGGCCACGAGGGAGATGCGCTGGGTGACGTCGTGCACGTCCGCGGTCGCGATGTCGAGGTGGAGGACGAAGCGCACGACGTTCGGCCCACTCCCCGCCGGCCCGGCGAGCACGCCCGCTCGCGCGAGGTGCCGGCACACCTCCTCGGCGTCGCGGGGGAAGGTTGCGAAGACCATGTTGGACTGCACACGCGCGAGGTCCACCTCCACGCCGCGAATCCCGGCAAGGCCCTCCGCGAGGAGACGGGCGTTGCGGTGATCGTCGGCGAGCCGCTCCACGTGGTGCTCGAGCGCGTGGAGCGCCGCGGCCGCGAGGATGCCCGCCTGTCGCATCCCGCCGCCCAGCATCTTGCGCAGCCGCCGTGCCTCCGCCATGTGCGCGCGGCTGCCGCACAGCGCGGAGCCCACCGGGGCGCCAAGCCCCTTGCTGAAGCACACGGAGACGGTGTCCACGCCGCGGGCGAGCTCGGCGACCCGCACCCCGGACGCCGCCTCCGCGTTGAAGAGGCGAGCGCCGTCCAGATGCACCGCGAGCCCGAGGCGCCGACCCTCGGCCACCACTGCGCCGAGCTGTGCCGCGGGCCACACCGTGCCGCCGCCCCGGTTGTGCGTGTTCTCGAGCCACAGGAGCCGGGACCGCGGGTTCCAGTCCGCCGGGGCGCGCAGCGCGGGAGCCACCTGTGCCGGGGTGAGCAGTCCCTGCTGTCCCTGCACGGGGCACACCTGCACGCCCCAGAGCGCCGCAACCGCGCCGGTCTCGTAGTGGATGCAGTGGCTGCCCGCCTCGGCGATGAGCTCGTCCGCGCGCCGGCAATGAATCCCGACTGCCAGCTGGTTGGCCATGGTGCCCGAAGGCACGAAGAGCGCGGCCTCGGTGCCGAGCCGCGCCGCCACCGCCTCCTCGAGGCGCCGCACCGTGGGGTCCTCTCCGTAGACGTCGTCCCCCACCTCGGCCTCCGCCATGGCGCGGCGCATGGAGGCAGTGGGGCGCGTGACGGTGTCCGAGCGCAGGTCGATGGTGCGGGGAGGATTCATGGAGAGCTGGTTTCAGAGGTTTGCGCGTGGCTGCTCGCGCTGGGCCTGGAGCTTCTTCATCCGGCGCCGGATGAACTCGCGCTTCAGCGTGGAGATGTGGTCCACGTAGACGATGCCGTCCAGGTGGTCCACCTCGTGCTGCACCGCGATGGCGAGCAGGCCCTCGCACGCGAGCGTCTGCGACTGGCCCTCCGTATCCAGGAAGCGGACGGTCACGCTCGCCGCGCGGACCACGTCCTCCGCCTCTCCGGGGATGGAGAGGCACCCCTCGGTGTACGTCGTCTCCCCTTCGAGGGTGAGGAGCTCGGGGTTGATCATCGCCAGCGGGAGGCTCTCCGGCTGCCGGGGCGTCGTGTCCAGCACGATGACGCGCTGGAGGACGCCCACCTGCGGCGCCGCCAGCCCCACGCCCTCGGCCGCGTACATGGTCTCGAACATGTCGGCCACGAGCGCGCGAACGCTGTCGTCCACCTTCACCACGGGAGTGGCGGGCTTCTTCAGCAGAGGGTGCGGCCAGACGAGGATGTCGCGAACCATGGCGGCCCTTGTAACGAAGGGGTGGGGCTCAGTCGAGCAGGTTACGGGCATACTCCGCTCGCAGTGCATCGTCCTCCAGCGCTCGGCGGGCCTCCTCGAGGACAGCCTGGACCCCCTGTGCTCGCGCATGCAGGGTGACGTCCGGATGTCCGGTGTAGCGCATGGGGTGGAACTCCCGCGCGAGCAGCTCCCAGGCCCGGCGCACCTCGGCGCTCCCAGCGGAGCGTGGGACGCCGAGCACGGTGAAGTAGTCCGCGTCCTGCACCTCCTCGTGCTTGGCGAGCAGGCGATGGACATCCACCTCGAGCAACCCATCCCCTGATTCAGCGGGAGGGCGCTCGCCCGCCCGTGCGCCGTAGAGCCGTGCCAGCGCCCCTCCGCGCGTGGCTCCGGAGGCAGCTCGCTTCAAGGAATGGGCGTGCTCGCTCCCGGCGAGTCGCACTTCGAACTCGGCCTGGCGTGTCTCCTGCTCGGACCTCTGGGCGGCGAGGGCCTGCTCGAGGCCGGCGATGCGTGCGCTCTGCTCGTCCTGCTCGGCCGTGCGCTCGTGCTCGAGCGCGGCGATCCGGGCGTCGTGCTCTGCCTGCCGTGCGGCGAGGGCGTGCTCGAGCTCGGCGATGCGGACGTCGCCTGCTGCGTGTTGCGTCGCGTGTGCCTGCTGGAGCTCTGCGACCGCTGCGTCGCGCTCGGATTCCCGGGCGGCGCAGGCCTGCTCGAGCTCGGCGAGTCGCGCATCGCGCTCCGCGAGCCGTGCGGCATGTGCCCCTTCCAGCGCTGCGAGGCGGGCCTCGAGCGCCTCCCGCACTGACTCCGCTGCCTCCGCCCTGACCGTCGCATCCGTGAGCAGCTCCGCGCCGGCGCTGGCGGCGTCGATGAGCGCCTCCGCGTGCTGGGCGGCGCGCTCGGCGGCGAGGGAGCCGAGTCTGGTGGCCTCTGCTTCGTGCTCGGCGGCGCGCGCCTTCAGCCGCCCCACCTCCGCGGCGTGCTGCGCGTATGACTCGTCGGACACCTCGCGCATCGCCTCGACCTGCGCGAGGAGATGGTCCCTCTCCTCGACGAGCGCGGCGCGGTCCTCGACGGCGTGCCGGCCTGCCGCGGCCTCGGCCTCGGTCTGCTTGAGGAGCCCGCGGAGGAGCGCCAGCTCGTCGCGAAGCGCCTCCGCCTCGGCCTCGTGCTCCAGGGCGGATTCGGACGTCGCCCGGTGGGATGCGTCCAGCTCCGCGCGCAGCTCCGCCAGCTCTGCCTCGCGAAGCTCGGTGGCGTTGCGTGCCGCGAGCAGCTCTTCGCGCAGGGCCGCGAGCGCGGATTCGCTCGCGGAGGTGTGGGCGTCCAGCTCCTGCCGCGCCGAGGCGAGCTGCTCGTGCAGATCGCCCTCTCGCGCCTCCGCTGCCGCGCGCGCTGCTTCGAGGGCGTGAAGCGCGTCCTGGAGACGCCGGGAATCGAGCCGCTCCGCGGTGAGTGCTTCCTCCGCTTCGCTGCGGGCCGATTGTTCGACCGCGAGTGCTGCGACGGCTTCTTCGAGCGCGGATGCGAGCCGGGTGACCTCTGCGTTGGCGTCGTCCCGCTCCCTCGCGGTGTGCTCGAGCGTTGCCTGGACGTCCGCGAGCGCGCGCTCGTGCTGCACGCGGGCCTCTTCGGCCGCGAGGAGCGCCTGCTCGAGCTGCGCGTCGGACACACCCGCTGCATGTTCCACTGCCGCCAGGTGTCCGGCTGCTGCGGGGTCTTGCCAGGCATCGGCGGAGGGGGACGTACTCCAGGCTGCGTCGGGTGTGGAGCGCGGGTCCACAACCCCCTCACCCTGTCCCTCTCCCAGGGGGAGAGGGGAGGTCGGGGGCCACGTGACATCTGTGCCGGGTGACCATCCGGCTTCCCACGAGCTCCCGGGCGTCCCGTCTACGGGCGCGACGCTCTGTGATCCTGGCTCGTCCTGGGAGGCCCAGGCATCCAGAGGGCTCCCCTCGTCGGACCACGTGGGAGCCGCGTCCATCGCGCCGTGCTCCGGATGCGGGACGTGAAGCTCCTCCGCGGCTCCCCAGCCTGCGTCGTCGAACGGGTCCGCGGTCTGCGCCTCTCCCAGCGCCGAGGTGCCCGCCACGCTTCCAGAGGCCTGGAAGGTCTCGAGCTCTCCGAAGAGGCTGCTCTCGAGCGCGGCATCCCCCACGGCGGCAGGTGCCTTGGCCGCAGTCTGTCTCTCCAGCACGGTCCGCACCTGCTCGAGCAGGGCCTGGCCGTCCAGCGGCAGCGGCACCACGGGGGCCTCCCAGCCCTGCATGGGCCCACCCAGCAGCAGCACCGGGACGGTGAGGCCCTCGGGCTGCTGGTGCAGCTCGTCGAGCACGAGATGGCCGCGCCCGCCGTCCACCGCTGGCGCCAGCAGCATCAGCGACGGATGGTGGTAGCCGCACGCGATGAGCGCGTCGGACACGGAGCTGGCGAGCGCCACCTCGTGGCCCGCACGCGTCAGGAGACGGCGCACGGCGGCGATCTGGGCGATGTCGTCGTGGACGAGGAGGACGGGGCCGTGCATGGGGGAGGGGCCGACTTCGAGTCTACAGCATCGCTCCCGGATCGACGTCGATGACCACCTTCACGCTGGACGGGACCTGCTCGACGCACGCCTCCACCCGTGCGAGCAGAGGGGCGAGCGCCGCGTGGGTAGGACCCTTCAGGAGAAGCTGCCACCGCGTCTTGCCCTTGATGCGCGCGATGGGCGCCGGGGCGGGGCCGAGCATCCGCACCCCCAGGGAGGCCGGTGGGAGCCTCCGCGCCACCTGCTCGCCGATGAAGCGGGCCACACGCGCGGTCTGCTCGGGGTGCTCCCCCTCGAGCCGCACGGCCGCCATGCGGGTGAAGGGCGGGTACGCGAGTGACCTCCGCCAGGCGAGCTCCTGGGCGGCGAAGCCATCGAAGTCGTGGTGGAGCGTGCGTTGCACCGGCTCGGCCTCGGGGTTGTAGCTCTGCACGAGCACGCGACCGGGGTCCTTGCCCCGTCCCGCGCGGCCGGCCACCTGCGTGAGGAGGTGGAAGGTACGCTCGGCGGCGCGGAAGTCCGGCAGCGCCAGCGACGTGTCCGCCAGCACCACACACACCAGTGTGACGCCAGGGAAGTCGTGGCCCTTCGCCACCATCTGCGTGCCCACCAGGATGTCCACCTCGCGGCGGGCGAAGGACGCGAGGAGCTCGGTGAGGCGCTCGGCGTTGCCCGCGGCGTCGCGGTCCAGACGGGCCACGCGCGCGGTGGGGAAGCGCTCCGCCACCTCCGCCTCCACCCGCTCGGTGCCGATGCCCAGCTTGAGCAGCGCGCCGCCGCAGTCCCCGCACGCCTCGGGAAGCGGGCCGGCCGCGCCGCAGTAGTGGCACACCACGCGTCGCTGGCTGAGATGGTGCGTGAGGCAGACGTCGCAGTCGCGGCAGCGCACCGAGAGGCCGCACACCTCGCACACGAGGAAGGTGCTGTGGCCGCGTCGGTTGATGAAGAGGATGACCTGCTGGCCGCGGGAGAGGGTCTCCTCCATGGCCGAGAGCAGCACGGGCGCGAGGATGGGCGGCTCCTCGGGCGCGGGCGTGGGCTGGCGCGGACGCACCAGCCGCAGGTCCACGAGCTCCACCCGTGGCATGGGCCGGTCGTCCACGCGGCTCTTGAGCGTGAGCCGGCGGTAGCGGCCGCGCTGCACGTTCTCCAGCGTCTCGAGCGAGGGCGTGGCCGAGCCGAGCACCACCGTGGCCCCCGCGTTCCTGGCGCGCACCACGGCCAGGTCGCGCGCCTGGTAGCGCAGCTTCTCCTCCTGCTTGAAGGACGGGTCATGCTCCTCGTCCACCACCACCAGCCCGAGCTCCGGCACGGGAGCGAACACCGCGGAGCGCACCCCCACCGCCAGGCGCACCTCTCCTGCACGCAGGCCCTGCCACGCGCGCAACCGCTCGCGGTCCTTGAGCGCCGAGTGCAGCACCGCCACCGACGTGCCGAAGCGACTGCGCACGCGGCCCACCAGCTGCGGCGTCAGCGCGATCTCCGGCACGAGGATGAGGCAGCCCTTCCCGCGCGCGAGCGCGTGCTCGGCGGCGCGCAGGTACACCTCCGTCTTTCCGCTGCCCGTCACGCCGTGAAGGAGGAAGGGAGCGAAGCCGCCCGCGTCGAGCGAGGCCGTCAGCGCACCGACCGCGGCGTCCTGCTCCGCGGTGAGCCGCTCGGGACGCCCTTGCTGGAGTCCCTCGCGCACCCCTGGCTTGCGCTCCTCCGCCTCCAGCTGGACGAGTCCGCGCGCGGCCAGCTTCTTCAGCGTCTCTCGCGCACCGGGGATGGCGTGGGCCACCTCCTCGAGGGGCGCGCGTCCTCCCACGGCGAGCAGGTAGCTCAGGGCCGCAGCCTGCGCGGGTGCGCGGCGCAGGGCGTCGGGAACCCCGGCGACGAGCGCGCGCGCGAAGCGGTCCACCTCCGCGGCCGCCTCCTTCGCCTCCTCCGCGGCGGTGAGCCCCGGGGGGAGCGCGCCGCGGATGGCCTCACCGAGCGGGTAGCGGTAGTGCTCGGCGGCGAAGCGCAGGAGCGCGAGCACGTCCGCGGGGAGGGCCGGCGTCCCGTCCAGCACCTTCTGGATGGGCTTGAGGGTGGGCGCGCCTTCGGGCTGGACAGCGGGCCCCAGGTAGAAGCCCATGGCCGCGCCGCGCCCGAAGGGCACCAGCAGCCGCTGCCCTGGCAGCAACGAGCCCCGCAGCACCTCGGGCACGAGGTAGGTGAACTCGCCGCGCACGGGGCGGCCGACGGCGACGGAGGCAAGGGCGGGGGAGCTCACGGCAACTCGTGAGCCACCTTACCCGGGGGGTCCGACAAAGCACGTTTTCGGCCGGGGGTGCAGACCGCGGCAGAGCGCGGGAGCTCGGCTTCGTGCGCTTGCCCTCACCCTGTCCCTCTCCCAGGGGGAGAGGGGAGCTGCGTCACTGGACGGCGAAGAGCGCGTCGTCGAGGCGTGCGCGGGTGTCGGTGCGCAGCGCGTTGAAGCGCACCTGGCGCTCGCCGTTCTGGTGCACCTCGAAGATGCGGGGGAAGGACTCGCCGGTGGCGGGCGATGCGTAGTCGAGCATCCACACGTCCCAGGCCGTGCCGTCCTTCTCCGTCCAGCGCAGGCGCGCGGGCTGGAAGCTGTCCTTGTAGACCCAGAGCTGCGCCTTGCCCTCCGCGCGGGAGCCGAGGACGTAGGCCACCTTGCCACCGAAGCGCGCCAGCGAGGTGATGCGCGGCTCGACACCGATACTGCGCAGGTGCGCCTCGAGCGCGCCCCTCGCATCCCCGTCCGACCCCGTGCGCATGGCGAGCAGCGCGCACACCTCCGCGAGGCCGCGGTTCAAGGGGGTGAGCTCCACGCCGGCGCTCTTGCGGCGCGCACCGCTCTGCACGGCCACGAGCCCCTGCCCCTCCGTCACCCTTCCCGCCTCCACCCGGCAGCGTCCGGGGAGCTTCATGGCGAAGGTGCCGTCGGCCTGGGCCTCCGCGCGGTCGGTGGGAAGACCGAGGGTGCCACCCGCCTGGCGGAGCGCCGCGCCGGAGAGGGTGAAGGTGCCCTCCAGCTTCAGGGATGACAGCTGCAGCTCGGAGCGCGCGGCCACGAGCCGGCGGAGGATGGAGCCCTGCGGGAGCACGTACGCGAGCGCGGTGCCCCCCGTGAGGAGCGTCAGGAGCGCGACTGCGGCCGCCTTCCGCCGCACGGAGGCTCGGCGACCGGGCAGCGTCGAGAGGAGGCGATGCTTGCGCGGGTGCTCGTCTGGGGTGTGGAATGCGGCGGTCATGAGGCGTGCGACTCTACGGAGCGCGCCCCACCCTGCCAAGGCGCGATGTGCGCCGTGCCCGCCATGCGACGCCTCCTCCTGCTCGTCCCGTTGCTCCTCGTCCCGGCGACCGCGCTCGCCCAGAGCGCCCCCGAGCCGCTCCTGCAGCAGCTCGTGCACGCCCGCAGCCTGGGCATGGGAGGGGCCTACTTCTCCCAGGGTCTGTCCGCGGACGCGGTGAGCGGCAACCCCGCGGCGCTCGGACTCTTCCGCTCCTACCGGGTGGAGCTCTCCGGTGCGTGGGACACGGTGACGAAGGCGGGCGTCGCCTCCACGTCCGTCGTGGACGGCGTCACCAGCAGCGTGGCTGCGGGCTATGCCTACCACTACGCCTCGACCGGGCGAGGGGTGGACCGCCGCGTGTCGCACCTCAACGCGCTGGGCCTGAGCATTCCTCTCGGGAGCTCGGTGTTCCTCGGCGCCAGCGGCCGCCACGTGCTGGAGACGGCGAACGGGCGGCCGAGCGGACTCACCGCCAACGCGGGTCTGCTCGTGCGCATGGGCGAGGCGTTCCACGTGGGCGTGTCCGGGCACAACCTCGTGGACTTCGGCCACACAGACTTCCCGCGCTTCTACGTGGGCTCGCTGGGCTTCGTCAGCGGCGTGGTGAGCGCGGCGGTGGACCT
>JAKEEX010000266.1 GCA_022616315.1 Myxococcaceae bacterium | reverse complement strand
CTTCTTCCGCGTCCTCCGTCGCGCGCTCCTCGACTCCCTGCGGGACTCCGTCCACGTACGTCACCCAGTGGCCGAGCACCGCGGGGACCCGTGACCCCGGCGTGACGACACCCGTGAGGTTGAGCGGGTCCACCGCGGCCAGGTGCACGCGCGCGCCACTCGGCGCCTTGCGGCGGACCGCGCGGGCGAGGTCCACCGCTTCGGGGAGCGCGAACTGCTCTCCTCCCACGCTCTGCACGAAGCGGCCTCCGCGCAGCTCACTTCGCGCTTCCATGCGACGCAGGACGCGGACGAGGTCTCGCCAGGGTGGACAGAGCGGCTCACGGAGCGCGAGCTCTCGGAAGAGGATTCCCCAGCGCTGCAGGAAGAGGCGTGCGAGGTGCTCGAGGACCTCGTCCGTGGGCTTGTCCTCGCTGAGCTCCAGGAGGCTCCAGCGTCCCGGACCTCCGCGCTGGAGGAGCTTCTGACGCTTGCGCTTCGCGGGGGACTGGAGGACGCGCAGGTTCTGGACCGCGTCGGCGGTGATGGCGCCCTGTGCGAGCAGCTCCCAGAGGGCGTCCTCGACTTCGGCCGCGAGTCGGCGGCTTCGCGTCACGATGTCCTGGAAGAAGCAGGCCCCGCGATTCTCGAGTACTGCGAGGACGTCCTGCGCTGCCGTGGAGAGGACCTGCGGGCGCCAGGGGGAGCCGGGCTTCGCGTCCGGCCTCGCTGCTGCGAGGAGCCAGTCGAGGTCCGTACGGAGCGCGAAGGTGATGTTTGCCGCGCGGCTCACGCTGGGGCGCGGGGTGGTGGGCGGGGTGGGTACGGCTTCGTGCACAGCCCCCTCACCCTGTCCCTCTCCCAGGGGGAGAGGGGAATTTGCAGGAGAAAGTGGGGGAGTCTGGGTGGACGGTGTCGCGGCAGCTGCGGCGAGAGGGCGTCCTCTTGCGGGACCGGGGGTGGTGCGCCCCTCGCGTGGCGTGAGGCGTCCCCAGGCGAGCTGGCCGCTGAAGCAAGCTTGCTCGAGCAGCTCGGGTTGGTAGTTGCGCATTCGCGCAGGGAGGAGGGCGAGCTCCCACGCTGCCGCGGGTGCCTCCACTCCCTGGAGGAGTGACACCGCCTTCTGCAGGCCACCCTCGCCTCGCAGCGTGTCGTCCTCCTCGAGGTGGTGCCACCGGAAGAGGAAGCGCATGAAGTCCTGCGTCGAGAGCGGCTCGATCTCGCGCCT
>JAKEEX010000265.1 GCA_022616315.1 Myxococcaceae bacterium | reverse complement strand
GGGAGGCTGCATCGAGACCTGCCGCCCCACCACCCACGACAACCCCACCTACGAGCTGCACGGGGTCATCCACTACTGCGTGGCCAACATGCCGGGCGCGGTGCCGCAGACCTCCACCTTCGCGCTCAACGCGGCCACCCAGCCGTTCGGCAAGCGCCTGGCGGACCTCGGCTTGGTGGAGGCCGTCAAGCGTGACAAGGCCCTCGCCCGGGGCCTGAACACCTACGCCGGCCACGTCACCTACGAGGCCGTCGCCAAGGACATGGGCTACCCCTACGTCCCCGTCGCGGACGCCATCCGCGGCTGACGTCCTACATCAACGCTCACCTGTCCCCCGGGCAGCCGGGGGGCCCAGAGAGAGCCCCCGGTGGGCACAAAGCCCCCGCGGGCTCTTGCATGAGGGGGGCTCGGGAATATTTCCTGCGGTGGAAAGTCCCTGAAGGTTGGAAAGACGTTGTTTGGAGGCCAGTGGGCCATCCCGCTCGCGTTGCCCTCACTGTCTCCGTGCATACATTGTTCGACAGGAATCGCTCGAACCGCCCGGTATTCCGACGGGCCATGGAAAGGTGACCATGCTCGATTTCCGGCAGCCAAACCGCACGAAGGCGGAGTTCGAGGAGCTGGCGCTCGCGCACCTCGATCCGCTGTATTCGGCGGCGCTGCGCCTGACCAAGAACGAGCGCGACGCGGAGGACCTCGTGCAGGACACCTGCATGCGGGCCTACCGCTTCTTCGACAAGTTCGAGCGCGGCACCAACATCAAGGCGTGGCTGTTCAAGATCCTCACGAACACCTTCATCAACCGCTACCGCCGCCGGGTGAAGGAGCGGAGCGTGGTGGAGGGCGTCGAGCGCGAGGCGGTCCACGAGCGCTTCGTCAGCCGTGACGCGACGGACTTCGCGGCCAACCCCGAGCAGTACTTCTTCGACCGGCTGCTCTCGGATGACGTCCTGCGCTCCATCGACGCGCTGCCCATCGACTTCCGGCTGGTGGTCATCCTCGCGGACCTGCAGGAGTTCTCCTACAAGGAGATCGCGGAGGTCCTCGAGTGTCCGGTGGGCACCGTGATGAGCCGGCTGTTCCGCGGCCGCAAGCTCCTGCAGAAGACGCTCCGCGACTATGCCGAGGGCCAGGGGGTCCTCACGGCCGAGAGCGAGGGCGCGGCGGAGGCAGGCGAGTCACCGGCGAGCCTCGAAGAGTTCAGGCGCAGGAAGAAAACCGCCTAGCGGCGGTTGCTGGGTCACCTGAAAGACTCGGTTGCACCGCGTACGCCGGCGTCCCTAAGCCCATGACCTGCGAAGAGCTCGAAGCGTTCCTCCACCCCTACCTCGACGGGGAGTTCGAGCCGGATGACCGGCTCGAGCTGGAGAACCACCTGTCGGCATGCGGCCCCTGCGCGCGCCGGCTCCACGAGGAGGCCCGCTTCCGCGAGGCCCTGCACCATCGGATGCGGGACATCGCGGAGGCCCGGACGCGCGCCCCGGAGACGCTCCGGCAGCGCGTGCAGAGCGGGGTCCGCCAGGAGCACCAGCGCCAGCGCCGTGCGGTGCTCCTGCGCTACGGCGCCGCGGCCATGGTGGTCCTGACGGCGAGCGGGACGTACCTCGCGCTGCGTCCCCGCCCCTCCCAGCCCTACGTGGAGGACGCGGCCCGCCGTCACGCGCGGCCGCTCCCGCCGGAGATCCAGCACGCATCCCCCGAGGTGGTGGAGCAGTGGCTCGACGGCAAGCTCGACCACCGGGTGAGCGTGCCCCGCTTCCGGGAGCTCGCGGTGCGCAGCGCGCGCATCGCCAACGTGAAGGACCGCACTGCCGCCTACGTGACGTACGAGGTGACCCGGGACGGGGGTGTCCGTCGTGTGGGTCTCTTCGTCTTCTCGGACTCCGAGAAGGAGCTGGGCGCGATGCCACTGCCGAAGATGGAGGTCGGCTCCAGCCACGGCTACAACGTGGCCATGTGGCGCGACGGCGAGGTGGTGTACGAGCTCGTCTCGGACTTGAACGAGGCGGACATCCGCCGCATGGTGACGGAGGGCTCCCTCCCCGGCCGTCCGCCCGCTCCCGCGCCAGCGCCAGCGCCGTCCGAGCTGGACGTGCGGCCTGTCTCCGCACACTGAAAGCACACTCGACGAAGGTCCCGTCTGGCCGACGGCCGGGCAGCCGGTCCTTCAATTGACGCGCCCGGGGGGCACCGGTACCTTCGCTCGGGCCTCCCATGCCCAAGACCATCCTCATCGTCGAGAGCGATACGGCCCTGTCGCTGACCCTCCGCACGGAGCTGGAGCAGCGTGGCTTCACCGTCGAGGAGACCGCGGACGGAAAGGGAAGCGTGGAGCTCATCCGCGCCACGCGGCCGGACCTCGTGGTGATGGCGGTGGATCTCTCGGCCGGACAGAACGGCTACATCCTCTGCGGAAAGCTCAAGAAGGATGACGAGCTGAAGTCCGTGCCCATCGTCATCATGGGCAATCCGGACGGCTTCGCGCAGCACAGCAAGCTCAAGACGCGCGCGGACTCCTACGTGTCCAAGCCGGTGGAGCCGGAGGACCTCATCACCGCGGTGGGAGCCCTCATCGGGATGCCCGAGGCGCCCGGCGCGAACCCGCTGGGAGACCCCTTCGCAGCACCGGCGGCCGTGGCGGAGGACGACGCCGAGGAGATCGCCGTCGATTCCGAGCTGGAGTCTCTGGACGGGGCCTTCACGGACATCCGCGAGCCGGTCCAGACGGACGGCGCCCTCGATGTGGGCTCGGCGCTGGACACGGAGCCTCCCTTCGAGGGGAGCACCGACGACGAGGAGCTCGCCGCCGTGGAGCCTGCGGATGGGGGCGGGGACGCCGTCTCCGCGCTCGACTCGGACGAGCCGCTGACGGGGCTGGACGCGCTCCCCGGTCTGGAGGACGAGCCGCTCTCGGAGCCCGCTGACGTCGCGCCCGTCGTGAAGCCCGCGCCCCGGCCCGCGGTTCCCGCGCCGCCCGTTCCCACGCCGAGGGCAGCGCCCCCACCGCCCTCGGGCCCGCCTTCTGGCGCTTTCCCACGTGTTGCCGCCGCCACGGACGCGGGCGAGCTGCGCGCCCTCAGGTCCCAGCTCGCCGAGCTGCAGGCCGCGCTCCGGGACGCGGAGAGCCGCCTTGCGGACAAGGACGCGCGTGTGTTCGAGCTCGAGAGCGAGCTCGAGCAGAGGTCCGCGGAGCTCGAGACCCTGCGCAGCACCGGCGGCAAGGCGGACAAGGAGTTCTTCGCGCTGCGCGAGGCCGGAAACCGCAAGGACAAGGAGGTCCTCCGGCTCAAGAGCGAGCTCAACGAGCGGGAGCAGGAGCTCGTGAACCTGCGCGAGCGCGAAGTGCAGCTCGAGCAGCAGACCACCGAGAACGCCGCGGAGATTGCGCGTCTCAAGACACTCGCCTCCCGCGCGGACCAGCTGGGCGCCGAGCGTCGCAAGGTGGAGCAGCAGGCTCTTCAGGCGCGCGAGGAGGCCCGGAGCGCGGCCGCGCGCGCGAGCACCCTGGAGGCGGAGCACGCGTCCCTGCAGGACGAGCTGCGCCACCAGCAGACCGAGCTGGAGGCCCTGCGGGCGCAGCTGGACGAGGCGCGGCAGGAGTCGGAGTCCCTCGGGGCGGCGTCCGAGCAGGCCCGGGCGGATCGCGCGACCCTCGAGGCCGAGCTGGCCGAGCTGCGCGGCGCCGCCCACCGCAGTGACGAGCGCGTGGCGCGGCTCTACGCCCGCATCAAGTCCGACGAGTCCCTCCGCGACCGCACCCGCAAGGCGCTGGCCATCGCGCAGCAGCTCCTGGACGAGGCGCCCGCGGCCGTCACGCCGGACGAAGCCGTGGCCTGAGGCGAGGCTCGGAGGCTACTTCTCGTCCCGCCTCGGCGCGCCCTTCTTCTCCACCATCCGCCGCGCCATCACCTGCACCCCCTGCGCGACGTTCTTGTTCTTCGCGAGGTCCTTCACGTCCGACTCGCGCAGGGTGGACAGGAAGCGCATGGTGATGGCCACCGGCACCTTGGGGTTCTTCACCAGCGCGAGCTTGATGGTGTACTCCTTGATCCACTCCTTGTTGCCGTAGATGGCACGGAGCACGTCGTCGTGGGCGGACTTGTTGTACGCCTGCGCGAGCACCTCGGCGTCCGTGACGCGCGGGCTGCGGATGGCGGCCATGGCCACGAGCTTGTTGCTGTCCCTGAGGAGGATGGAGCGCGCCTCCTTGTTTCCGAGCGTGGCCAGCTTGATGCGCTCGGCGGTGCTCATCTTCATCACGCGCTGGGTGAGGGTCAGCTTCTTGCCCTCCTCCATGGGCGCGGCGCCCTCGCTCAGCACCTCGTCGCGGAAGTCGCGCAGCACCTCCTCCGCCGTGGGGCCCGGGTCCGGCGGCTGGGCCGCGGCCTGGGGCCCGAAGATGCGGACCCTCGCGGCCTGCATCTGGGGGACGTCCCGGAGGATGAGGCCGTTGCGCACGCCGAAGTCGCAGACGCGGTCCACGAGCGCCGGCGTGACGTGGGGGTTCTGGCACAGCTGCCGGACGATGTCGTCGTGACGGAGCACGCGGAGCTGGTTCTCACCGATGATCTCCGCGACCCGGAGGCTGCACGTGCGTGCCACCGCGGCGACGGCCACGTCCGGCGTGGTCGGATTGAGGACGAGCGTCTCCGCGTACGCCTCGTTGCCGCCGAGCACGGAGAGGAAGTAGCCGAGCACCGGCGCCTGGACGCCCTCGTCGCGGAGCGCCGAGGAGGCGATGCGGTCCGGAAGCGCCGCGGCCGTCCTGGCCGCGGTCTCGCGCACGGTCGCATCCGCGTCGAACGTCAGCATGAAGAGCGCGCCCAGCATGTCCGAGGGGGACAGCGGCACGAGCGACTTGGCGGCCATCATGCGAAGCGGCACCGGCGCCGCAGGGTCCACGTGCTTGCGCATTTGGGGCGGAAGGAAGTCCGCGGTGATGGGACAGG
>JAKEEX010000264.1 GCA_022616315.1 Myxococcaceae bacterium | reverse complement strand
TTCCCTCCTCGAGGCCCGGGAGGACCTGGTGCGCTCCGAGGACGAACTGGATGGGCTCGCGTCCCTCGTCCCGGGTCGACGCGAACTTCGTGCCGTCCGTGAGCCAGCCCGTGTAGGCCACGATGACATGCGTCTCGTCACCAGCCTCGGGGCCCGTTCCCTCCACGAGGTCCTCCACGTAGAGGCCGCTCTCGCGCTTCTCCATCGTCGAGAGGTCCACGCCCAGCTCCGACGCGAACCTTTCGTCGGCCGGGTCACCCGACGGCGCGCAAGCGACCAGGAGGAGAAGAGGGAGGGCCAGGAGATGGCGGGACATGAGGTGGGCTCCGGGGCGCCAGCGAGCGCGAAGGGGAAGGGTGACGGAGGATGCCCGGCTTCGAGGCCGCTCCGCACCTCCCGGATGCTGCCACGGCTTTCCGGAAAGGGGTGTGTGCAGAACGCCTGCCCGCTCTCCCCGGGGAGTCGAAGGGGGACCTGGGCGGGAGACACCGCTGGTCCGGTGGGAAGGACTCCGGCCAGGGAAGCTGCTCGAGCGCAACCCCTGGGACCAGCTGCAGGTGGCCAGGCCGGATGCTGCCCACCTTCCGCGTGCCCAATCTCACGGGAGAATCGGAAGAAGAAGCGCAATGTCCACCACCGGGGAGCCGACCACCGCTGAATGGAGCCCGCTCGAGCGCATTTCCGCGACGACAGCCGAGCTCGAAGAGGCCCGGGAACGCCTGTTGACCATCATGGCGGCGACGCCGGACCTGGTTGCCTTCTCCGACATGCAGGGCCGCATCCTCTACATGAACGCGGCCGGCAGGAGGATGCTGGGGCTGAGCGCGGAGGAGGACGTCACCCAGCTGTTCGGCCCGGACATCCAAGCCGGGTGGGCCGCAGCCCTCCTCATCCGCGAAGGTCTCCCGACCGCCCTGCGCGAAGGCGTGTGGCGCGGTGAGTCGGCGTTCCTTGGCCCCGGGGGGCGAGAGATTCCCGTCTCGCAGATCATCCAGTGCCACAAGACGCCGGAGGGCGGGGTCGACTTCATCTCCACCGTCGCCATCGACATCTCGGCTCAGAAGCGCATGGAGGGGATGCAGCAGCTCCTCGACGAGGCGACCACCTTCCTCGGGTCCTCGCTCGAGTACGAGCCGACCCTCGAGAACCTGGTCCGCTTCGCGGTGCCCCGCTACGCCGACTGGTGCATGGTCTCCATGCTCCGTGAGGACGGGCTGATCGAGGACGTAGCAGTGGCCCACGCGGACGCGGCGAAGGAGCAGCAGCTGCGCACCCTGCTCCACCGCGGTCGTCCCATGGACCCGCGTGTGCCTGTAGGCGTCCGCAATGTGCTCCGGACGGGGGAGCTGGAGCTCACGTGCGACGTCACCGACGTCTGGCTGAGGGCTGCGATTCGCAATCCGGAGCGACTGCAGCTGCTCCGCGGGCTGGGCCCGAGGTGCGCCTTGATCGTCCCCCTGCGCGCCCGCGACCGTACGTTCGGAACCATCGGCCTGTTCCAGTCGGAGTCGGGACGACACTTCGACACGGGCGATGGTGCATTCGCGCAGGAGCTCGCGCGCCGGGCGGCGCTCGCCCTCGACAATGCCCGTCTCTACGAGGCGGCGCAGCAGGCCATCCGCACCCGTGACGACGTCCTCGGCGTCGTGGCACACGACCTCCGGAGCCCGTTGAATACCATCTCCACCAGCGCCTCGCTGCTCCTGCGGCAGGGGCCGGCGGAGAAGCGGGGGACGAAGCACCTCGAGCTCATCCAGCGCACCACCGAGCGGATGGACCACCTCATCCAGGACCTCCTGGACGTGAGCCGACTCGAGGCAGGGAGTCTCACCCTCGAGAGACTGAGCGAGGACGTGGC
>JAKEEX010000263.1 GCA_022616315.1 Myxococcaceae bacterium | reverse complement strand
TCGCGCACGCCGCTGCTCGGAGTGCGGGAGGGGCGTGCGTGGCTGCCTGTGTGACGGGCGCCCACGCCGGGGGAAGTCCTTTTCCGCGTCGGACCGGTCCGCTCAGGCAACCTGGGAGACGAAGGCCTGCACCAGGGTTGCGGTCTCCGAGGGGCTGTCCATGTGGCAGTGGTGACCGCCTGGCACCCGGTGCACGGGGGGCGCACGGAGGGCAGACAAGCGAGCCTGCGCCTGCGCATCCTCCGCGGAGTAGCCCAGGGTGCCGAGCACCACCTGGACAGAGCAGGAGACGGCCGCGAGGAGCGCGAGCGTCTGGGCCTCGTCGAAGCCCATGGCGCCGCGCCGGCGGTGGCGCGGGTCGAAGGTGAAGCCCAAACCCCCGTCCACGGGTGCGGTGCCGTGCGCCGCGAGGTGAAGCGCCGCCGTCGGGGACAGGCCCGAGTTGCTCTCCGCGAGCCGTGCCGCTGCGGCCGCCACATCCGCGTACACGCGGCGGCGCGCCGGGCGCTGCGCGTCCTCCACGAAGGCCTGCAGCCGGCCCACCGCGAGAGAAGGCTCACCACCCGATGGACCGAGCGCTTCGATGGCCGTCACCGAGCGGACGCGGTCCGGACGCGCCGCCGCGAACGCCAGGGCGAGGATGCCCCCGAGCGAGTGTCCCACCAGGTGGGCTCCGGTCCAGCCGAGGCCGTCCAGCACGGCGCCCAGGTCCGCGAGGTGATCCATCACGTGGTAGTGCGCGCCCGGCCCCAGGTGCCCCGAGTGCCCCATGCCGCGCAGATCCAGCGCCACGGTATGGAAGGTGGACGGGAGCCGCTCCACCAGCCAGTCGAAGCTCCGCGCGTGGTCCAGGTAGCCGTGGAGGAGCAGGACGCGGTGCGGCGCCCCCGGGTGACGCTCGAGCAGGTGGAGGGCAAGCCCCTCGCTGTCGATGCGTAAGGAGCGAGCGGCGAGGGGAGGGGAGGAGGGCAGGTGTGACACCCGCGGGAGAATACCGCCATGCGTCCTTCCTGTTGTTGCGAGCCGCTTGTTTGATATGTCGCGCTACGCACCGGCCGAGGGTGCGCCCCTGAAGATGAACGGCTCCGCACCCCTGAACGGCTCCATCGCTCCGAGCAGCGCTTCACCTTCGGAGCGAGGCCTCCGTGCGCTCGCCTTCCGCTTCTGGCACTCGTGGGCCACGCGCAGCCTGGCCGTGGGTGCGGTCGCCACGGTGCTCGACATCGTGGTGCTCGTGCTGCTCGTCCACTACCTCGGCTGGGCCAACCCGGTGGCCGCCATGGCGGGCGTGATGGTGGGCTCCACGTTCACCTTCTTCGCCAACCGCCACTTCGCCTTCCGGGACCACCACCCGGAGGTGGCGCCCCAGGTGTTCCGCTTCGTGGTGGCCACCTTTGTGGGCATGGTGGCCCACGCCCTCGTCGTCCACGTCTTCGCGGACCGGATGGGGGTGCCGGTGGTGCTGGCCAAGCTGGGCGCGGACCTGTGCGTCTTCACGTTCGGCCAGCTCCTGGTGCTGCGCTACTTCGTCTTCCCGAAGAACGCCCCGCTCAGCCCCGCTCCGGCTCCGGCCACTCCCACGCAGAGCGATACCCACCCTGCGCCTGCGTGGACGCCATGAAGTCCTCGTAGAACGGGTGTCCGCCGAGAGTGGCCGAGTCGCCCACCACGAAGAGGTGGCGGCGGGGGCGCGTGAGCGCCACGTTCATGCGGCGCAGCTCGGCGAGGAAGCCCACCTGGCCCTCGCCGTTGGAGCGCACGAGCGACACGAGCACCGCGTCCTTCTCGCGTCCCTGGAAGGCGTCCACGGTGTCCACCTCGACGCCGGGCACGCCGAGCATGTCGCGCACCAGCGCGGCCTGGGCGCTGTAGGGCGTGATGACGGCGAGCTCTCCTGAAGGGAGCCCCGCAGCGAGCAGCTCCCGCCCGCGCGCGGCCACGAGCGCCGCCTCTCCCTCGTTGAAGAAGCTTCCACCCTCCTCCTGGACCTCCTCGAAGCCCTTCCCCGCCGTGTCGAGGAAGAGGACGGGCGGGGCGTCCACGCCTTCGCGCGTGAGGACCTCCGCGAGGGTGCGCGAGGCCACACCCGGGTGTGCGCGCAGCTCGCCGGCGTAGAAGGTGCGCGAGGGGAAGGCCATGATGTCCGCGTGCATGCGGTACTGCTCGCGCAGCATCCGGTGCGCCTCCTGTGGGGCATCCGCGTGGAGCCGCTCGAAGAGGCTGACCGAGAGTCCCGCCCTGGCGGCCGCCTCGGACACCACCGTGGGAGGAAGCTGCTTGTGGTCCCCGGCGAGCACCACCCGTGGAGCGCGCAGGAAGGGCAGCAGGGAGAGCGGCTCGATGGCCTGCGTGGCCTCGTCGAGCAGGGCGAGGTCGAACTCCTCGTCGGCAAGCACCGGGGTGTCGAGGCTCCCGAGCGTGACGCACACCACCCGCGCCTTCCCGAGCACGCTGCGCACCGCCTTGCGCTCCAGCGCGCGCGCCTCGTCCATCAGCTGGCGGGCCTCCGAGCTCGATGCCCGGGCCTGGGCGAAGCGCTCGCGGCTGCGACCTTGCGTGCGCTGGCGGCGCGCGTAGCCTTGCAGCGACAGGGCCTCGTCGAAGAGCTCGCGCGCGAGCACGCGGTCCGGGTGCTCCTCCACGAGCACGTCCAGCGTGTGCTGCTGCAGCCGCTCCAGCACGCGCCCGGGGTGGCCCACGCGCACCGCGGAGAGGCCGTTGTCCACGCACAGCTCCAGGAGGTGGTCCACCGCCGCGTTGGAGGCGGCGCACGCGAGGAGCCGCTGGCCGTTCGCCACCGCCTGCACGGCCACCTCCGCGAGCACCGTGCTCTTGCCCGTGCCGGGTGGCCCGTGGACGAGGAAGAAGTCCTCGGCGGCGAGCGCACGCTGCACCGCCTCGCGCTGCTCGGGATTCAGCGGCCGGGTGGGCGTAGGCTCGGTGAGGCGCCCGAACTTCGGAGCCGCGGCCCCGAGCAGCACGTCCCGCACGCGCCGCTCCTGGCCACGCTCGCGGGCCTTCATGCGCTCCACGGCGGCGCGGGCGCGCTGGTAGGTGATGTCGTTCGGGACGAGGTCCAGCCGGAGGCGGCCCTCCCCGACGAAGGGAGGAGGGGGCCGGTCGAAGGCGAGCGTCACACGCGCTCGCGTCGCGCGGCTGACGAGCCCCGTCACGGGCGCCACGTCCTCCGCCTTTCGCGGCCGGAGCGCGACGAGGTCGCCGTTGTGCAACGGCGCGGGGAGGGACTGGCCGTCCGCGCGCGCGAGCGTCACGAGCACACGCCCTCCCAGACCCACCGCGTCCTCCACGGCCTCCAGGTCCAGCCAGACGAGTCCCCGCGCCGCGCGCTCCTGCAGCGTGAGCCGCTGGGCCTCCTCGGCCATGCGGGCCTTCTGCGCCGTGTGCTCGAGGGCCAGGAGGCGTGTGAGGTGGTCGAAGTGGGAGACGTCGCGGCTCATGAAAGGGGCGCTCGAGGCGGCTAGAGCGCGAAGCGTACCCGCACCGGCGTGTGGTCCGAGGAGCCTGTCGTCCGGTCCAGCTCCACGCCCAGGGGCTTGAGCTGTGCGGTGGCGAAGACGCTGTCGAAGCGCTTGCCGGTTGCCGGGCGCGTGCCGTCGGGCAGCGGGTCCAGCGCCAGGGTGGCCCCATCCGCAATGTCCATGAGCCGCCAGACGGTGTCCGTGTCCAGCTGGTCCGCGCCGCCCAGGAGCGCCTTGCGTGCCTCCAGCGGCGTCACCTTGCGGTGGCCGGGGAGCAGGACGTGGGTGGGGGCGCGCTCGAACACGTCCGGAGCCGCCGCATCGAGAGCGCGGAGGGCGCGTCGCACGCCCTCGTCGCCGGCCGCGTCCATGGTGCCGGTGGGAAGGCGTCCGTAGCGCTCGTGGTAGGTCTCCACGGAGCCGGTTCGCTCGCCGGGCTTCGCCTTCCCGCGCTCGAGGAGGAGGTTGAGGTTCGCATTGAAGTCCCCCAGCACGGCTGCGCCGAGGTTCGGGCGTGTGCGGACGAGGCCGGTCAGCTGTCGCAGCTGGTCCGCGTTGATGATGGCGTCCCCGAGCGTGAGGTGCACCGAGTAGACGTCCACGAGGGCGTGGCCCACCTCGAGCGTCACCCGCATGGCACCGCGGTCCTCGTTCAGCTCCCCGGGGCCGAGCTTGAAGATGTCCTCCCGGTGGTGGATGGCGAGGTAGCGCTCCTGCTCGTCGACGGCGAAGGTGAAGTGCACGGCCTCGACGATGGGGTGGCGGCTGAGGACGCACTTGCCGTTGAGGAAGCGGATGCTTCCCTGCAGCTCGCGGCCGAAGTAGCCGAAGTGATAGCCGTGGCGGCGCGCCAACAGGAGGGTGAGGGGCTGGTTCGTCTCCTGGAGCGCGAGCACGTCCGGGATGCGGTCCTCGGCCTCGAGCAGCTCGAAGTACTCGAGGAACGCCTTGCGGCGGACGGCGCTGTGGAAGACGTTGAAGCTCATCACCTCGAGCCCGCGGCGCCGGGGCGCGTGGGCGCGTGGGTTGTGGACGAGGGACGTCGCCTCGCCGCGCCCCATCTTGCGCTCCCCGAGCCACCGGGGAAGCCCGCGGAAGCCCGTGAAGACGCGTGTGGGCTCCGCGTGCGGCACGAGGAGTGTGCCGTGACGCGCGTGCACGCCGTTCACCGCCGGCTGGTACTCGGCCAGCTCGCTGCCCCTTTCCCGTGTCACTCCAAGCCCCCGTGCCGACCACAATCCGGCGAACCGTGGACCGATGGCTCTTAACAACGATGGAGCAGCGACGGAACGGATGCACCCGGGGCAACGTCTACCTGGACTCCCGTCGGCCCGGGGATTAGCACCCAGCGGACATCTTCCGCGCACAGGAGACGACCTCGTGGCCCACCCTCCCTCCGCCGGCGGCACCCCCAACCGGCTCGCGTACGAGCCCTCGCCCTACCTGCGGCAGCACGCGCACAATCCGGTGGACTGGTACCCCTGGGGCGAGGAGGCGCTCGCCCGGGCGCGTGCCGAGGACCGGCCCATCCTCCTCTCGGTGGGCTACTCCGCGTGCCACTGGTGTCACGTGATGGCGCACGAGTCCTTCGAGAACCCGGACATCGCACGGGTGATGAACGCGCACTTCATCAACGTGAAGGTGGACCGGGAGGAGAGGCCGGACCTGGACCAGCTCTACCAGGGCGTGGTGCAGCTGATGGGGCGCGGGGGCGGCTGGCCGCTCACCGTCTTCCTCACGCCGGACCTGCGGCCCTTCTTCGGGGGGACGTACTTCCCGCCCGACGACCGGCACGGGATGCCGGCCTTCCCGCGGCTGCTCGAGGCGTTGGCGGACACGTACCGGAACCGGCGCCAGGAGGTGGAGGCGCAGGCGGGGGACTTCCTCGACGGGCTGAAGCACCTGTCCGCGTACGGCCTCTCCGGGGCCGGCGGCGCGATGACGGGCGCGGACGTGGTGAACGCGGGGACGGCCATGCTTCGCGGAGTGGACCGCGTCCACGGCGGCTTCGGCAGCGCACCCAAGTTCCCCAACCCCATGAACCTCGCGCTGATGCTCCGGGCGTGGCGGCGCAGCGGGGAGCAGGCACTCCTGGACGCGGTGCTGCTGACGCTGGAGCGGATGGCGAGGGGCGGCATCTACGACCAGCTCGGCGGCGGCTTCCACCGCTACTCGGTGGACGCGCGCTGGCTGGTGCCGCACTTCGAGAAGATGCTGTACGACAACGCACAGCTGCTCCACCTCTACGCCGAGGCCTTCCAGGTGGCGCCGCGTCCGCTTTGGCGCGAGGTGTGCGAGGAGACGGTGGCGTACCTGCAGCGCGAGATGCACGACGCGCGCGGCGGCTTCTACGCCACCCAGGACGCGGACACCGAGGGCGAGGAGGGGAAGTTCTTCGTCTGGACCCCCGCGGAGGTGGACGCAGTTCTGCCGCCCGAGCTCGCCGAGCTTGCGAAGGCGCACTTCGGCATCACGCCGCTGGGAAACTTCGAGCACGGGCGCACGGTGCTGGAGGTCGTGAAGGACGCGGCAACGCTCGCGAAGGAGCGCGGGGTGGACGTGGCGCAGGTGGAGGCAACGCTGGCACAGGCGCAGCGGCTCCTGTTCGCCGCGCGCGAGAAGCGGGTGAGGCCTGGGCGGGACGAGAAGATCCTCGCGGGCTGGAACGGGCTGATGATTCGCGGGCTCGCCTTCGCCGGTCGCGTCTTCGAGCGCGCCGACTGGCTGGCGCTCGCCGCGGGGGCGGCGGACTTCGTGCTGAAGGAGATGTGGCGCGAGGGCCGCCTCTTCCGCAGCCACCAGGAGGGGAAGAGCCGCATCGACGGGTTGCTGGAGGACTACGGGGACCTCGCGGCGGGGCTCACCGCGCTCTACCAGGCCACGTTCGACGCGAAGTACCTGGAGGCCGCGGTGGCGTTGGAGACGAAGGCGCGCGAGCTCTTCTGGGACGAGGAGCGCAAGGCGTACCTGTCGGCGCCGCGTGGACAGGCGGACCTCGTGACGCCCACGTACGCGCTCTTCGACAACGCGTGGCCCTCCGGGGCGTCCACGCTGACGGAGGCGCAGGTGGAGCTCGCGGCGCTCACGGGGGACGCGCACTACCTCACGCACTCCGAGGCGTACCTCATGCGCATGCGCGACGAGCTGGTGCAGAACCCCATGGGGTACGGGCACCTGGGGCTCGCGGCGGACGCGTGGCTCGAGGGGGCGATGGAGGTGGTGATCGTCGGGGAGGGTGTGACGGCCGCGGAGATGCTCGGCCTGCTCAACTCCACCTACGCGCCGCACGTGACGGTGAGCCTCAAGCGACCCGGGCAGCCCACGCCCCGCGTGCTCGCGGAGACGCACCGTGACCGTGAGCCCGTGGATGGGAAGCCGGCGGCGTACGTGTGCCGGCAGTTCACCTGCGAACGGCCGGTGACGGACGCGGAGGCGCTGCGGGAGAAGGTGGCGCCGCCGGTGGTGCACGCTCACTAGGATCGGCGGAGGGGGACCCGGCTAGAGCAGCGTCTCCATCTGGCTCGCATAGCGCTCGAACGTCTGGACGGCCTTCCCGATGCTGGGGGCGATCAGCCCCGCCACCAGCACGGCGATCGCCGCGATCATGAGTGCTCGAACGCGCCGCATCCCGGCTTCGCGGGTGTCACGCGCCACGCGCGCCAGGACCTCGGGAAGGCGGCCCGTCCGCTCTCCGGTGGCCAGTTGCTGGAGGGATGCCTCCCCGAGCACCCCGAGCCATCGCACCACGTCCGTCAGGGCGGCGCCGCCGCGAATCCGCAGCAGGGCCGAGCGGGCACGCGCGCGGAGCCCCAGGCTCCGTGAGGCATCCAGCGCCAGCTCGAGGCTTCGCCCCGCCTCGAGCCCGGCGCCGAGCGAGGAGCCCAGCGCGTGACAGAAGCGGCTGGCCTCCAGCGAGCGATGGGCTCCCCCGAGCAGTGGGAGACGCCGGCGGAGTCGCTTCCAGTGCACCGCGACAGGAGGCGCGGCCAGGGTCAGCGGCGCAATGAAGGCGAGCGCTCCCATCCCCACGACCTCGAGGAGCCCGCGGGCGAAGTGTCCGACGAACGCCGCCAGGAGCGAGTCCGTCTGCCCGCTCGCGAGGGCGCCTGCCGCCGTGTCCAGGGCCGCACCGCCGAAGAGGAGCACGACCACCAGGTACGCGGGGTAGAGGCAGAGGAGGACGCCCTGCCAGCGCAGCCGGTGGTTCTCCTCCATCTGCTCCTGGATGTGAGCCAGGGCTCCGTCGAGGGTTCCAGTGCTCTCGGCCGCCGCCACGAGTTGCACGGTATGGGGCTCGAAGAATGCGGGAACTTGCTGCATCCCCACGGCCAGCCCCTCGCCCGCGGCCACCGCCCCGTCCACCGCCGCCACGGCCCGGCCGAACGTCTCGCGCATCCGGCCATTCGAGAGCTCTGCGAGGGCGAGGTTCAGGGGAATGCCGGCCCGGACCATGCCGTGGAGCCCACGGAAGAACTCGAGGCGTTGCCGGTGCTGCACCATCGCGACGAGTGGATGTCGAGCCCAGGCTCTCGCCAGCCAAGGGTCGGGCTCTGTCTCTGCGAGGGGGTAAGACGGCATTCGCGGGGTGAGGAGGCTACCACGCGCCTCCCATGGTCAGATTCGGATTCCCAGCTGGACACTTTTGTCTGGAGGCACGCATGGGTTGGCCTGCGAGTGACCCGAAGGTGGTGTACCAGGCCGACTCTCCCTTCGGTCCGGTGTTCGTCGTGGACGCGGGCGACGAGCGCACCCTGCGCTTCGACCGTCCCGACGGCCACTGCCAGTGCACGTCCCTGAAGAGCCAGCCTCACGCGGTGCCGATGCCATCGATCCGCGTGGCGGCGGCTGGACTGGCGCTCACCGCGGGCCGATCCCACGCCCTGGTGATTGGCCTGGGCGGAGGCACACTCCCGACGCTGCTGCGCCGATGTCTGCCGCGGATGGAGGTGGACGTGGTGGAGGTCAACCCCGTCGTGGTGGATGTGGCGAGGCGCTTCTTCGGCCTACGCCTGAGCGCGCGGCTCCGCGTCCGGGTCGAGGACGGGGCTCGCTTCATTCGGCGGATGGGGACGCTCTACGACTTCATCCTGCTCGACGGCTTCTCGGGGGTGGGGATTCCCGAGCAGCTGAAGAAGGCCGCCTTCTTCGAGGATGCCCTGCGCCGGCTTGCACCCGGTGGGGTGGTGGTCGTCAACATCGCGCTGGAAACGGAGGAGGCCAAAGAGCGGGTGTTCGCGACCTTCTCCCGGGCCTTCCCGCACACCGCGCGACTGCTCGGGCCGCTGGAGAGCGCCAACATCCTCGGGGTGGGCGCGCAGGTGCCGCTTCCAGTGGAGCCGCAGTTCCGGCGGGAGCTCTGGAGGCTGGAGCGAGAGCTGCGCATTCAGGGGCTCGGCGAGAGTGTGACGTCCTATCTGCCGGTGCTCCCGGCGGACGCGGCCGAACGCGACGACACGGAAGTCTAATCGCGGTCATAGGTGAGGAAGCGGTAGGGCAGCGGCTCCGCCGGATCCGTGTGGATCTCCTCCTCGACGAGACGCCAGCTAGAGAGGTCGAGGTCAGGGAAGCAGGCATCTCCCTCGACCTCCTGGTCGATGACCGTGAGGTAGATCCGGTCGGTCAAGGGGAGCGCCTGCGCATACACGTCCGCCCCGCCGACGAAGAAGAGCTCGGCAGCGGCCGGGTCCGGATTGCGTGTGGACTCCTCGCGCATGGCGACGATGAGACCCGCCTCGAGCGACCGCACGACGTGCACGCCCTCGGCGGCGAAGTCCGGCTGGCGGGTGATGACGACGGTCGTGCGTCCTGGCAGCGGGCGTCCGATCGACTCGTAGGTCTTGCGCCCCATGAGGAGCGTGTGGCCCATCGTTAACCGCTTGAAGCGCGCCAGGTCCGCCGGAAGGCGCCAGGGAAGGGCGTTGCCCCGGCCGATGACGCGGTTGCGCGCCATGGCCACGATCATCGAACGCCTCACACCGCCACCGGCGCCTTGATAGCGGGATGTGGGTCGTACCCCTCCAGCCGGAAGTCCTCGTACCGGAACGCGAAGAGGTCCTTCACGTCGGGATTCAGGTGCATCCGCGGAAGCGGCCGCGGCTCGCGACTCAGCTGCAGCCGCGTCTGCTCCACGTGGTTGAGGTACAGGTGCGCATCACCGAGCGTGTGGACGAACTCGTGCGCGGTCAGCCCCGTTACCTGCGCCACCATCATCGTCAGCAGCGCGTAAGAGGCGATATTGAATGGCACGCCAAGGAAGAGGTCCCCGCTGCGCTGGTAGAGCTGGCAGGAGAGCTTCCCGTCCGCCACGTAGAACTGGAAGAGGGTGTGACACGGAGGCAGCTTCATTGCTCCGATGTCGGCCGGGTTCCACGCGCTCACCAGGTGGCGGCGGCTGTCCGGGTTGCGCTTCAGGGACTCCACCACCTGCGCCATCTGGTCGATGGTGCGCCCGTCCGGGGCTGCCCAGCTGCGCCACTGCTTGCCGTAGACGGGGCCGAGGTTCCCTTCCGCGTCCGCCCACTCGTCCCAGATGGTGACGCCGTGGGCCTGCAGCGTCCGCACATTCGTGTCACCGGCGAGGATCCAGAGGAGCTCGTGGATGACGCTCTTGAGGTGCACCTTCTTCGTCGTCACCAGGGGGAAGCCCTGAGTGAGGTCGAAGCGCATCTGGGGGCCGAAGACGCTGAGCGTACCCGTGCCGGTCCGGTCCTCCTTGCGGGCGCCGTGTTGAAGAACGTGGTCGAGCAGCGCGAGGTACTGTTTCATGGAAGGTCCGTGTGGCCGGGGCCGGGCCCCAGCTATCACTTCACGTCCACCACCTTCAATGAACCGATGAGCGGCGTGATCTCCGCCTGCGCCTCCTCCCCCAGCTGCAGGTGCCCCGCGTCCGCGACGGCCTGGTTGAACGTGGGGTCCATCTGGGTCCACTCGCCCACATAGGCCTCCACCCACTCGTGCCAGTAGAGCGCGGGCACGCCGTCCTCGTTCACCATGTACACGACGCCGTCCACGCGCCGAGCGGGAATGCCAAGCGCACGCAGCATCGACACGGTGAGCAGGCTGTGCTCGGTGCAGTCACCCTTCCTCTGGCGGAGCACGTCCGTGGCGCGGTCCGCGGATGCGCCGTAGCTCTTCTCGAGGTTGCGCGCCACCCAGGCATTCACCTTGAGCGCCGCGGCGTGGGCGTCCTTCTCACTGCCCGCAATCTGCTCTGCCATCGTCCGGATGGCATCGCTGTCGGACTCGATGATGATGGAGCTCTTCAGATACTCGCCGCCGGACGGGTCCTTCAGAGGACGCCGCGCACTCTTCGCAGCCACTGGCTTCGCATTGATGGTCACCTCCACGGAGCCGTCCGGGCGCTTGCGGTAGCTCTGCCGCTCCGTGCGCCGGTGGAACTTCTCCGGCAATCCCTGCACCACCATCGTCACGCTCCCGGGCACGGCGCGTGCCTGCGCAGGCAGCGCCTTCGGCAGCACCACGCGCGTGAGACCGAACACCTCCACCTGGTCCAGTCGCTTCGCCACGGACTCGGGCTCGGCGCGCGCCACCATGATGGAGCCGAACCGCAGCTCCAGCACCCGGCCCGACGCATCGAGCAGGTACTCCACGGGAACCTTGTCCTTCTCGGAGAGCGCCGTCACCTTGCGCACGCGCACCTTCACGCCGGCAGCGGTGAGCTGCTCCGAGCCCCCGGGCGTGGCCGTGGCCACGTAGTGGCCGAGGTCCATGCTGTCCGTGACGGTGCTGCGCACCACCGCGTTGCGGAACGCGGCCACGCGCACGGAGTCCGCGTCCTCCACCACCTCGGGGCTCGCGGGCTGGTTGAGCACCTGGTTGGGCAATCCGGGACGCTTGCGAAGCACCCGCATGCCGGTGGGCGTCGCGGTGCCTTCCAGCGTCTGGTCTCCGCCATCGCCCTTGAGCTCGAAGACGAACGACACCAAGCGGCCACCCGGGCGCGCCTCGTACACACGCTCCTCGCGGACACGCCGCTCGGACTCGCGGGTGCCCTGCTTCGCCTTGAAATACATCTCCATGCGCTGCACGACGCGGTCCCTGCGCCCGGGCGCGAACGCGACGTCCGTGAACACGTACCCCACCTTCTTGCCGAGCACGTACAGCCCGAAGTGCTCGCCGCCCTCGGGGCGCTTCACGTGCATCACGTCCGAGAGCTCCGCCTTCGCGGGCGTGGCCGTCCCCACGAGCTCCCACGCCGGCACGGGAGAGGGCGCGGCCCAGGCAGGGGTGGAGAGCGCGAGGAGAAGGGACAGCGAACGAAGGCGGCGCATGGTGCCCACCTTAACGGACGGCTACAGCTTCTTCTTCAGGATGATGAGGTCATCGCCCGGCGCGTAGAAGTCGCGGAAGCGCGCCTCCTCGTCGTAGCGGATGGCCGCATAGAAGCGGTGGGTGCCGGTGTAGGCGTCCTGGGAGGCCGTCTCCACGCGCACCAGGCGGCCGCCCTGTGCGCGCAGGTCCGCCTCCATCTCGGCCACCAGCCGTGCCCCCACGCCCTGACCGCGCGCCTCGGGGGCAGACGCGATCCAGTACAGGTCGTAGGTGCCCTGCGTCATGGGTGTGGGGCCGTAGCAGATGTACCCCAGGAGCTCGCCGTCCCGCTCCGCCACCCTCAGCCAGTAGTCAGGGTGCCGAGCCCCGGGATGTCCGAGCGCCAGGTCGATGAGCTCGAGGGCGACGGCCCGCTCGGGCGGCGAGAAGTTCTCGATTCGCTCCAGCAACGAGGCGAGGGCGGGGCGGTCCGACGGGCCTGGCGGCCGGATCAACATGGTGTCGCTCGAGGGCCACCTCCACCAATCGCTCGGCGAGACGGCGGTAGTCCATGCCCGCGAGGGCGGCGGCCTTTGCGAAGCCGGCCTCGGGGTGGAGGTCGCAGTTGGGGTTGATGTCGATGACGTACGGCTGGCCGTCGTGGGTGATGCGCAGGTCCACGCGCCCGTAGTCCTGGCACCCGAGCGCAGCGAAGGCCTCGCTCGCGCATGCCACCACGCGCCCGTGCAGCTCCTCCGGGAGGACCACCGGGACGGAAGGACTGTCCACGTACTCGGCCGAGGACGGCTCCCACTTGGCCTTGTACGAGACGATGTGCGGGCGCCCGGCGAACGCCTTGCCGAAGCGGATCTCCGTCAGGGGCAGCGCCTCGCGCGGCCGGTTGCCGAGGAGCGGGACGTAGACCTCACGCCCCACGATGAACTGCTCCACGAGCGCGGGCTGGTGGAACCTGTCCCAGATGGCACGCACCGCGCGCTCCAGCCCCGCGCGGTCGTGCACCACGGAGTCGAAGTCCATTCCCACGCTCGCGTCCTCGCGGGACGGCTTGACGATGAGCGGGAAGGGGAGCTCGAGCGCGGCCAGCTGCTCCGGCGTCTGCACCGAGGCGAAGCCCGGCGTGGAGACGCCGCGTGCGCGGAGCACCTCCTTGGCCTTGTCCTTGTGCAGCGCGAGCCCGAGCGCGAGCGCCCCGGAGCCCGTGTAGGGCTGCCCGAGCAGCTCGAGCAGGCAGGGCACCAGCATCTCCCCGCGCGCGTCCGCGGCGAGCGACTCGCAGAGGTTGATGACGAGCTCCGGCCGCCGGCGCTCCAGCCACGTCACGAACTCCAGGGAGGAGTCGTGGACCGGCAGGGGCTCTGCGAGGGTGCGACCGTGGGTGAGGGCGTTCGCCAGCGCCGATGCCACCCGCACGACGTCCTCACGGGCTTCGCGTCCTGGGTCATCCTCCAGGGCGTCGGCGTCGCGGTTGTGGAGGATGGCGATGAGCATCAGGACGGGCTTAAGTGAAAGTGCTACCACGCCGGCGCGCGGGGACAAAAGCCCCGGCCCCCGACCTTTTCGGTTGACCCCGGAGTAAGCGTCCGAACATGCGCATCCGCGACCCCATCCACGGCACCATCCCCGTGTCCGACGAGGAGAGGGCGGTCATCGACAGCCGCTTCTTTCAGCGGCTCCGCCACGTGCGGCAGCTGGGGTTCGGAGAGCTGGCGTACCCGGGCGCCACCCACACGCGGCACGCGCACAGCCTGGGGGCCATGCACGTGGCGGGGCGCCTCTTCCAGGCGGTGGCGCACCACAGCAAGCTACCGGACGACGTGAGGCAGCACTTCTGTCTGGCCGTGCGCCTCGCGGTGCTCTGCCATGACCTCGGGCACATGCCCCTCAGCCACGCGTCGGAGAGCATCGCACCGCAGAAGGCCCTCCTGGGGTTGCCAAGGTGGCTCGGGACCGATGCGGGCCAGGCCACGCACGAGGACTTCACCGCGCGCATCGTCCTGGACTCCAGCCTCACGTCGCTCATCGAGCGCCACTTCGGGCCGCTCGGGTTGACGCCGCTCTCGGTGGCCTCGCTCATCACCGGACAGTCGCCACCCGGGGGAATGGACTTCAGCCACGCCGGAAAGGACTGGACGCCGCTCCTGCGCGCGCTCGTCTCCGGCGAGCTGGACGCGGACCGGATGGACTACCTGCTGCGCGACTCGTTCTACACGGGCGTCAACTACGGCCGGTACGACCTGGACTGGATCGTCCACAACCTCTGGCCGGTGGAGAAGGACGGGCGGGTGTACCTGGGGTTGAACCGCGCGGCGGCCTTCGCCTTCGAGGACTTCCTGCTCAGCCGCTACCACATGTTCATCGCGGTCTATTACCACCACACCCCGGTGAGCTTCGACCACATGCTGCGGCGCTTCTACCGGGAGTCGCCGGGCGAGTTCGAGATTCCGGCGGACCCGGAGGCCTTCCTGCACTGCGACGACGTGGCGCTGGCGACCGCGCTGCGAGGCTCCGCGAATCCCTGGGCGCAGCGCATCGTCACCCGGCAGGGGTACAAGCTCATCGTGCAGTTCACCGAGCGCGACGAGGGGTACGACCTCGGGGCCCTGTCGGAGGCGCTCTCGGCGGCGGGCGTGGAGCACTTCGCCGTGGAGTCACGGGGAGTGCTGAGCAAGTACACGGAGGAGGGCGGGGTGCCGGGCCTGTACATCGTGGACCACAAGACGGGGCGCTCGACGGAGGTGTCGCGCTACACGCCGCTCTACGAGCGCTTCGGTGGACCGGTGACGCTGCGGCGGCTCTACGTGCGGCCGGACCAGGGGGAGCAGGGCCGCGAGGTGGTGGCGCGCGTCACCCGCCGTCCCGTGCTGGAGCCGACGGATCCCCTGGGAGGGCGGGAGGACCTGCCGCGTGAGTGAGCGCCTTCCGGGGCTGCCACCGCCCCCGCCGCCGGGTGAGCCTCGCCTCGCTGCCTCCGTCATCCTGTACCGCCGCGCCGAGGAGGGCGTGGAGGTGTACTGGCTCCTGCGTGCGCCTGGCTTGCGCTTCGCGGGAGGGTTCCACGCGTTCCCGGGCGGCAAGGTGGACGCGGCGGATGCGGAGGTGCACGTGGAGGGCGCCAGCGGGGAGCAGGCCGCGGTGCGGGTGGCGGCGGTGCGCGAGCTCTTCGAGGAGGTGGGTGTGCTGGTGGCGCGTGGAGCGGAGCGGATGTCCGCCGAAGCGCGCAACGAGGCGCGAAAGGCACTGCTGGATGGAACGGTTTCGTTCGGCGCGTTGATGGCGCTGCACGGGCTGACGCTGCACGCGGAGGATCTCGAGGAGGCGGGGCGGTGGGTGACGCCGCCATCCCTGCCGGTGCGGTTCGATGCGCGGTTCTTCCTGGTGGCGCTCCCGCGGGGGGAGGTCGCCGAGCCGTGGGGAGGGGAGCTCGCGGAGGCGGAGTGGGTGCGGCCCGCGGAGGCGCTCTCGGCCTGGGCCCACGGGACGCTGCTGCACCCCCCTCAGCTGCACGTCTTCCGGGTGCTGGCGAACATCGCGGACCTTCCCACGGCGGCGGCGGCCCTGCGGGTGGGGCCCAACACGAAGGACGGCGTTCCGGACGACGTGGAGTTCCAGAAGGGCATCCGCGTCGTGCCGCTCCTCACCGCCACGCTGCCTCCCGCGGCGCACACCAACTGCTACCTCGTCGGGAACGGGGAGCTCCTGGTGGTGGACCCGGGCACGGCGGACGAGGCGGAGCTGCGTCGGCTGTACTTCGCCATCGGGCGGCTGGAGGGGGAGGGGTACTGGGTGAAGGCGGTGGTGCTCACGCATCACCACGGGGACCACGCGAGCGGCGCAGCCAGGGTCGCCGCGGAGCTCGAGGTGCCGCTTTGGTGCCACGCGAGGACGGCGGAGCGCATCCCGGTCAAGGCGGACCGTCTGCTCGAGGACGGCGAGGTGCTGGAGCTCGCGGGCGAGCCACCCATGCGCTTGCGCGTGTTGCACACGCCGGGGCACGCGCCGGGACACATCTGTCTGGTGGATGAGGCGAGCCGTGGCGCGGTGGTAGGGGACATGGTGGCCGGGGTGGGCACCATCCTCATCGACCCGTCGGAGGGCGACATGGCCGAGTACCTCCGACAGCTGGCGCGGCTGCGTGAGTACCCGGTTCGCGCGCTGCATCCCGCGCACGGGCCCGCGCTGCCGAACGCGGCTCTCGCACTGGAGCGCTACATCCAGCACCGCCTCATGCGCGAGGCGAAGGTGCTCGCCGCAGTGCCGGAGGGCGGGGGGACGCTCGAGGCCATCACCGCGGTGGCCTACGACGACACGCCGCCGTTCCTGCACACACTCGCGGAGAGGAGCGCGCTCGCGCACCTGGTGAAGCTGGAGCGCGATGGGAAGGTGGTGCGCAAGACGTCCCATTCCCTCACCCTCTGGGAGCGGGACACCATGCAAGTCCCTTCTCCCTCTGGGAGAGCGCCGGGGTGAGCGGAAGCGAGAGCCCGCGTCGCTGACTCAGCGCGCCTGCGCTGCCGTGCGGCTTCCGCTCCCGGGCCACCACCCCATGCGATGGAGCCCGACGTACGCGAGGGACACAAGCGTCAGCACCAGCTGAGGCACGAGGGACACCACATCCGCGTACACGCCGAGAAACTCGACGGAGAAGCTGCCCTTCCCGATGGGGGCGAGAGGCATCATCCCCACCTCCTGGAGCGCATGGAGGCCCTTGCCGAGCAGCACGACGGCGGTGGCCACGAGCAGCACCGTGGACGCGGAGAACAGCGTCTTCATGGGCAGCACGTAGCCCACGCGGTTGATGAGGAACACGAAGCCAAGCATCAGCAGCACACCTGCCACCGAGCCCCACGCCACGCCGGACACGCTGTCCACCGCGAGCCCCTGCAGGAACACCGCCGTCTCGAAGCTCTCGCGCAGCACCGCGGAGAAGGAGACGATGAAGAGGCTCGCCATGCTGCCGCGACCGAGCGCGCCCTGCATCTTCTGGCGCAGCTCGCCCATGAAGACGCGGATGTTGGCGCGCGCGTTGAGCCACAGCGCGGCGTAGAGGAGCATCGCCACCGCCACGAGGGCCACCACGCCCTCCATCAGCTCCTGGTTGGCGCCCGCGAGGAGGTGCCGTCCGAAGAGGAAGGCCACCGCACCGACGAGCAGCGCGGACACCCAGCCGACGTGCACCACGCGCGCGTGGTCCGGCGTGCCCATCTTCTTCAGCGCGGCGAGTAGCGCCGCCACCACCACCGTGGCCTCGAAGCCCTCGCGCAGGAGGATGAGCAGCGTCATTCCGAGCACTGCGAGGAAGTCGGGCGTGCCCCCGCTCGAGCGGCGTGCCTTGTCGAGCATGGAGAGCAGTACCTTCCCCTCGTCCGCGGCGCGGGGGCTGCCCTGCTCGAACGCCACCCGGGTGCGGAGGAAGGCCTTCTCGAGCTCGTCCACCACGGTGGGGCCGCGCATGCGCAGCTTGGCCTCCACCGGCTCCAGTCCCATCAGGTAGGCGTCGAGCAGCGCCTGGCGTGCGGCCGTGGCATTGCCCTCGGCAGCGAGCCGCAACGCGTCCTCCACGCCGCCGCGCGCGATGAGCAGCGAGCGCTCCTCATCCACGTCCGGAATCGTCCGGCGGAGGCACGCGAGCTCCTTCTCGCCGTACTTCGCCACCAGGTCGGCGTCGGTGGAGGTGGCCAGCTCCTCGAGCGTCACCCTCGGCGGCTTGTGGTCGCACCCGGGCTGGCGAAGCGTGAAGAGGTAGAAGGCGACGCTCCAGCGGTCCTCGTCCGAGAGCGTAGGGAAGGCCGCCATGGCCGTCCCGGTGACGCCGAAGCTGGTGGTGTTGAAGGCCTTGTACGGCATGAGCCCGCCCATGACTTCGCCGTCGAGGAAGTTTGCCGGGCGCGGCTCCATGGTCTCTGCGATGGGCACCTTGCCGCTGCCGTCCGCGCCGTGGCAGGCCGTGCACGACGCGGCGAACACCTGGGCGCCGCGCTCGAGCGACGGTGGCTGGCGGGGCGAGCGCGTGAGGCCACCCGCGAGCACCAGTTCCTCGGCGAGCCTGCCGCAGTCATGGCTCACGGCCTCGGGCTCCTCGGCCCGGTCCACCCTTGCCTTGATGGCCAACATGCGCGGAACGAAGCCGGCGCCCGCGGGCCCAATCTCCTTCAGTGCCTCCACCGCTTCAGCGGCGAAGCTGCGCTGCTCGGCGAGCTCGAACTCCGACTTCGACTCCACCGCCATCGGGTAATCCGCCTCCAGGTACTGGAGGATGCCGACGAGCCGGTGCCACGTCCGCGTGTCCTGCGGCGCCGGTGAGGCGGCCAGGGCGGGGACGGCGAGAAGCAGCAGGGCGAACAGGGGCGCGCGCATGACGGCCCCGTGTACCAGGAGTCGCGGCGTGAATCAATATTGAGAATCATTATCAACTTACGGACGCCTGGTGGCTCCGCCTGCGGGGCAGGGCGGGAGAGCAACGGGCGTTACCTGGAAGGAGACCCGGTGCAAGGATGTCGATCATGGTGATGCGAGAGGGCCCGCACGTCCCACTTCAGGTCGCGAGCGCACTGGAGCAGTTCACCGAATGGGCCAGGCGGAGGTTCGGCGTCAGGCTCGAGCGAATTGCGCTCTTCGGCTCGTTCGCCCGCGGCGACGGACTGCTTCCGGACTCCGACGTCGACGTATTGGTCGTTGTCGAGGGGCTCGCGGAAGGTGAGCGGTTCGACACGGTTTCGCGTGCCGTCGCCATCGGATGCGAAGCCGACCTGCGCCTCTCTCCACTGGTGCTCTCCGCGGAGCGATATTCTCTCTTGATGAGGCAGGAGCGCCTTCTGGCAACGGAGATCGAGCGTGACGGAGTGGCGCTGTGACGGACCATACAAGCAGCGTGGTGATTGCTGAGGCGCTCGAGCTCGGAGACAAAGCGTTCCGCGAAGCGAAGGAGAGGCCGTGACGCGCATCTACACGAAGACCGGAGACGCAGGAGAGACGGGCCTGTTCGGCGGGGGCCGCGTACCGAAGGACGACGCGCGGGTGGATGCGTACGGCGAGGTGGACGAGCTGAACGCCTGCCTCGGCATGGCCCGCAGCATGGAGCTGGACCGGGAGCTCGATGCGCTGTTGCAGCGCCTGCAGGACCAGCTCTTCACCGTGGGCTCCGTGCTCGCGACGCCGATGGGGACGAAGGCCGCGGACCACATCCCAAGGGTGAAGCCCCTCTGGGTCGAGGAGATGGAGAAGGCCATGGACGCCTTCGACGCCGAGCTCGCGCCGATGACCCACTTCATCCTCCCGGGCGGCACGCGCGCCGCGAGCGCCCTGCATGTGGCGCGCACCGTGTGTCGTCGTGCCGAGCGCCGGGTGGTGCCGCTGATGCGCGCGGGTGACGTGGACGCGCTGGTGGCCATCTACCTCAACCGCCTGTCGGACCTCCTCTTCACGCTCGCCCGGGTGGCCAACGAGCGGGCCGGTGTGGCGGACGTGAAGTGGATTGCGGAGAAGCCCTGAGAAGGGCCCGTTAGGAGCGTGCGGTGACGCCCGCCTCCATCCTCTCCGCCACCGAGGTGGCCACGCTCGCCCGCGCAGCGGGCTTCGAGCTGTGCGGCTTCGCACGGCCCGAGCCCATTCCGCCCCAGGTGCTGCGTGCCTGGCTCGATGCGGGTCTGGCCGCGGACATGGACTGGATGGCCGCGCGCGCCGAGGACCGGCTGGACGTCACCCGCCTCTTCCCCGGCACCCGCACCGTCGTGGCGCTGGCGTGCGCCTACCACGTGGACGACGAGGCCACCGCGGACTCTCCCATCGCGCGCTATGCCCGTGGACGCGACTACCACGCGACGCTGCGCGACAGGTTGCGCACCCTGCGCCGTCTGCTGCGCGAGGCGCACCCCGACATCGGAACGTACGCGGAGGTGGACTACGGCCCCGTGATGGAGAAGGTGTGGGCCGTGCGCGCAGGCCTGGGCTACGTGGGCAAGAACGGGTGCCTCATCACCGAGGCGCACGGCTCCTGGGTGCTGCTCGCGGTGATGCTGCTCGACGCGGAGGTGGACGCCTATGCAGGGCAGCGCGTGGAGGACCGGTGCGGCCAGTGCACGCTCTGCATCGATGCTTGCCCCACGCACGCCATCCGTCCCGGCAAGCGCGTGGATTCGGGGCTGTGCCTGTCGTACCAGACCATCGAGAACGAGGGCGCGGCCCCGGAGCCGCTGCGGGTGGCGTACTCCAACCTCGTCTTCGGCTGCGACCTCTGCCAGACGGTGTGCCCGCTCAACGCGGCCCCGTTGCCCGCCCCGGGCCACCGCTTCCTGCCGCGCCCCGTGGCTGCGCTGTCCGTGCGCGAGCTCGCGGCGCTCACGCCCGAGGAGCACCACGCACTGACGGCGGGCACCGCCATCGCGCGGGCCAAGTACGATGGCCTGCGCCGCAACGCGTGCTACGCGCTCGGCGCCATGCGGGACACGGAAGCGCGGCCACTGCTCGAGCAGCTCGCCGCGGACGCGAGCGACGTGGTCAGCGAGGCCGCGCGCTGGGCGCTCACCCAGCTCCCCCCTGCGCTCAATCCTCCCCGCTCGAGCCGGTGAGTCTCCTCAGATGCGAAGCCCGAACACGATGGGCAGGTATTGTCCGTTGGCCTTCACCGGTCCCTCCGGGGTGTCGAAGGTGGGGCCGAACATGAAGTGGTAGCGCGACTCGAGGTAGAGGCGCGCCGTGCCACCGAGCCGCAGGGCGACGCCGGCCCCCGCATTCAGCCCGAAGTCGTAGCTGGTCCGCCTGGCGAGGACGTTCCGGATGGGCACGGCCACGGGGAAGCAGACGAAGAGCCAGGGGTCGCAGTGGGTGCCAATGGCCGTGCCTGCGAACTCCGAGATGGTGACCCGGCGGTGGTAGAGGCCGGGGCCGCCAATCAGGTACACGCCCACCGGCCGCGCGGGGACGACGTTCACCACGGCGTTGAGGGTGCCGTACTGCATGGTGTGGTCGCCCTCGACGTCGTTGGAAACGACCAGCCGGTCCCGCACGTCGTAGCCGCTGTAGAGGTACTCGGCCTGGAGACCGAGGAGGTTGCTGAAGTTGTAGGCCAGCCCGATCTGGAAGCTTCCCCCCACCTTGAAGTGGGCCGCCGAATCCAAGAGGGGGATGGAGGTACCGCCGCCGATGTTGAAGGTGACGGGCGACTCCGGGTCGCGCACCTCCCGGACGAGCTGGGCCCTCGCCGGCCGGGCACACACGAGCGCCAGCAGCCCGAGCGACACCGCAGAAGCAATGCGCATGGTCTCCTCCTCCTTCACCGCCTCCTATGCGCGGGCGGGAACGCCTCGAAGGCCTTGTCCAGCACCTCCTGGATGAACGCGGCGCCACTGGGTCCAGCGAGCTTCTCCGGCGTCACCTCCGCGCTGGAGTAGGCGCGCCACACCAGCTGCTGGGTGTGCGCGTCCACCATGTCCACCATGAGGGAGCCCTGGGTGTAGGTGCGGGACCAGAAGCGCTGGTAGCTGGGGCCCCACCACCCTCCCATGCCCATGCCGCCCCTGCCCCAACCGCCCATGCCCCATCCGCCGCGCCAGCCCATCCCCGCCTGAGCGTGCACGCCCCAGCTCTCCACCTGGGTGCGGTCCTGGGCCCCGGCCACGTAGGTGACGTAGACGTCCGGTGACGCGTCGTTCTCCTCGAGTCCCCGGGCCTGGAGCGTGTTGCGGAGCGCCGTCTCCAATCGCTCCTCGAGCTGCGTGCGCGTCGGCGCGCCCGAGTTCGTGCGCTCGATGACTTCGCCCCCGCGGATGGCGAAGGTGCGGTAGGCCGTGAAGTCCGCGTCCGGGTCGAAGTCCCGCGTCACCTGAATGGCGCTGGCGCACGCGGAGAGGGTGAGCGCGATGCCGCCTGCGAGCAGGGCTCCGAGACGCGCCCGGCTCCGAAGCGCGCGGGGGCGGGCGGACTCGAGCTGTGGGCGGGGCGTCGTCATGTGCGTCTCCTCGCGCGGGACCTCGGGTGGGCCCCAGGCCTGCAAGCTGTGTCGGCGCGGGCGAGCCTCACAGGAGACGGGCAGGGAGGGGCCCGAGCGGTCCAGAGTGAGGGGGGCGTGGAAGGCGCGCCGCGCTTGCGCCCTGGACCGACCATGCAGCCCTCTTGCGCGGCGGTCGGCTCACCTCCGGCTGCGCAGGAGCAGGGCCGCGACGAGGAGCGCACCACAGGCAGCCGCTGCCACCAGCGCGGGGCGACGAAGGCTTGCACCCAGAGTGCTCAGGACTCCACGGGAGACCTGCCGGCTCGCCCGGAAGAGGGCCTCCTCCCATGCCACGGGAGCGCGGGCGCGCTCGAGCCTCCGGACCAGCTCGTCCGTCGCCCCTCGCACCGCAGCCGCTGCGGACCGCTCGGAGAGTGCCTCGAGGGCGGCACCCACCGTCCCGCCCGAGCGCTCCCGGTGCACCCGCAGCTCGTCCTCCACAGCCACGGTCACCTCGTGGACGAGTGCGTGCCCGGCCCGCTCCAGCAGGTGCACGTACCGCTCGGCACCCTCCGTCGCCTTCGACTCCAGTCCGCCCAGGAGCCCCCGGCCCGCCTCGGAGGCGAGCTCCGCTGCGAGCGGCGTCAGCTTGTGCACGTCCGCCTCGACCTGGGGAAGGGCGCGATGAAACTCCTCGACCGCGCCGTCCACCGCGCCTTTTGCGGAGATCCTCGCGCGGTCCCCGGGCTTGCGGATGGCCTTGCTGCGGAGGGCGGACTCCTCGGACGTGTGCTCGAGCCAGGACTCCAGGCGCCGGCCCAGGGCGTCGGGCAGCCCCGTCTTCACATGCCGCTGAAGCTCGTCGAGCGCGCCCCGCATGGCCGCGGCCGCGACGAGGTACGCGGTGGCCCCCGGCGTGGCGGCCTCGCGCCGTGCCACATCGCGCGCCAGGCGCCCAGCGATGGCCACTCCGTCCCGGACGAGCGCACGGACCTGCGCATCCATCTCTGGCAGCTCGGAGCGGAGGCCGTCCGCGGCGCCCTGCACGGCGCTGCTCGCCGCCTGCTCCGTGACGAGGCGCTCGAGCGACAGGGCGAAGTCCCGGAGCATCTCGGTCGGGCGCAAGCGCCGCTGTTCAGCCATGGCCTCTCCCCGCTCGTCTCCGTCGACAGCACCGACGAGGGAAGTCCACGCCTGAGATGGGGCGCCCTGGACCTGGTCGCAATCAGGTGGTCCTCTGCCGCGGCTCCCAACATCCAAGGGGGCGAACCCACGCCCCGTGCTCCGCTTCCGGCCGTCGGGCCCCTTTCGCTCCGAGGCCTCCCTCCGTCCCGGGCCACCAGCTCGAAGCTCGGCGCGATTGCGCGGGGCCGCTCCGAAGGACGTTCGCCGTGCGCAGCTCCCCGCTGGACATCGTCCGGAGGACGAAATGATCACGCGCTGGCACCCGGGGGAGGAGAAGTGTCCGACAGATTCACTGGCCAGAGAGCGCAATGGATGGACGGAGTGCAGTGCGCGTACGAGGCGAGCGGACCGAGCGAAGCACGCGAACAAGGAGGTCCGCATGCAAGACACCAAGAAGCCCGACGGTGGTTTCGGCCGCCGCCTATTGCTCCAAGCGTCTGCGTCCGTTCCCGCCCTCACGCTCCTGGGCGGCACGCTCTACGGCGCCTACGCGGCTGCGATGACCAAGGAGCAGCGCGACAAGATGAGCCCGGACGACATCCTGGCGCTCATGAAGCGCGGCAACGAGCGCTTCCGCACGGGGAAGAGCAAGGCGGCGGGCAACTTCCTCGCCCAGCAGAAGGCCCTCGCCAAGGGCCAGTACCCCGCGGCGGTCCTCCTCAGTTGCATCGACTCGCGGGCGCCAGGCGAGGTCATCATGGACCTCAACCTCGGCGACATCTTCAATGCACGCGTCGCTGGCAACGTGGCCAACACCGACATCCTCGGCAGCATGGAGTTCGCCTGCAAGGCGGCCGGTGCCAAGGTCGCCCTGGTCATGGGGCATACCGCCTGCGGCGCCATCAAGGGCGCCATCGACAACGTCGAGCTCGGCAACCTCACCGGCCTGCTCGCCAAGCTCAAGCCCGCGGTGCAGGCGACGACCTTCGAGGGTGAGCGCTCGTCGAAGAACCCCGCCTTCGTCGATGCAGTGGCACGCAAGAACGTCGAGCTGACGATGGGGTACATCCGGGAGAACAGCCCGGTGCTGCAAGAGCTTGAGAAGCAGCGCGGCCTCAAGATCGCCGGGGCGATGTACAACCTCGACACGGGGATGGTGGACTTCTTCGCCTGAACGCTCACAGCTCTATGTCTTTGATGGTCTCGAACGCCTCGGCGTATTTCTTCTTGATCTGAAAACCCCGATACTGAGCGCGCCCGCGGATGCCGTACAGCCACCAGTCGCCGTGAAGACTCATCTGCGACGCATGCGCCTTGATCGCCTCGAGCTTCTTCTCGATCGTGGACGTGATGTCGACGTATTTCTGTGCCCGGAACGAGCATGACGTGATGCCGCCCGGAATGGTCTGCTCATACATGTAGAGACTGCAGGAGTTCTTCCTCGACGCTGCGACCGTGGCATTGGCCACCACCTGGTGGTCATTGTGGGAGTCGTGGACCCAGTGCGTCAGGATCAGGTCCGGGCAGAACGCGGAGATGGCCTGATCGAAGCGCCCCACGATGGACCGGTTGAAGACCATCTCGTCGGGCGGGATGTCGAGGCACACATGCTCCACGCCGAGGATCCGGGCGGCGGCCTCCGACTCCTCGATCCGGACGTCGTGCAGCGAAGGGACGACTGTCGTGGCGATCCTCACCGTGTGCCCCTGCAGGGCATACTTGGCGATGGTTCCTCCACATCCGACCTCTGCGTCATCAGGATGTGCTGCCAGGACCAGGACTCTCATGACGCCCGCACCCCCGGGTGGATTGCTGCGTCTCCACACGCTGTCCTACGAACCCGCACCGAAGAGGATCTCTCGCGCAGCAGGCCCTTCGTTGAAGACGAGGTCGAGCGCGCTGAGGTTTGGAATGAAGGGCTCGCCGAGCTGGCGGTACACGGGGGGGCTGAAGTGGTGATACTCCAGGGTGATACCGCTCCGGACGAAGGCCTCCTCCACGAGGTACTTCTTCGAGCTGGCGCCTGCGAGGTAGGACGTCGCCTTCACTGCGCGGAGGATGTCGATGATGGCGTCCGTGCTGCGCAGGGACCTGTCGAGAGGGAGCTCGCTCGAGAGCACCATCTGGCCCTTCCATCCGAGGAGGGCGAGGAGCCTGCGGATGATGGGCAGGCTCATGTCCGGGAGCGTCACCGGCGTGGTCGAGTAGACGTCTTCGAGGGCCGGGGCCAGCTCCGCGAAGTGCGGCGCCTTCTGGTACGCATTCTTGAGCGTCTTCCAGTGCTTCTCTCTCCAGGGAGTGGAGTTGTTCACCCTGGCCTCGGCGATCGGCTTGAAGTGCGAGTCGCTCGTGATGGGCACGGTCATGAAGACCTTCGCGTTGTTCGTCTTGATGAAGTTCCGGTTGTCGAACCTGCTGCGGACGAACTGGGCCGTGTCGTAGACGACGTAGCGGTCGCACTGGAGGATCTTGTGGAAGAAGCCTGCGTTCGGGAGGTAGTTCGGCTGATGGATGGTTGCTCTCATCGGAGGACCCCCAGGACCGCATCGATGACCGTCTGCTGCTCGGCTGCCGTCATCTCGACGAACATCGGGAGGGCGACGACGCGCCTCGCCACGTCCTCTGCATTGGGATACGTGCCTGCACGGAAGTTGAACTTCCGCTGGTAGACCGGCTGCAGGTGGATGGGCGGGTGATAGACGGCCCCGCACTGCACGTTCAGCTCGCCGAGGCGCGCCACCAACCACTGCCTGTCCACCTCGGGGGAGAGCAGCACCTGGTACTTATAGTAGGCGGACCGTCCCACGGGCTTCAGGAGCTGGAGCTTCGGGTGCCTGGCGAAGGCCCTGTCGTAAACCTGGGCGAGCTCGCCGCGGCGGGTGACCCACTCCTCCAGATGGCCGAGCTGGTACCTGCCCAGCACTGCGGCCATCTCCGTCATGTGCCATCCGCCGCCGATGGTGCTGCAGTCCGTGAGGTCCTGGCCCTGGCCCTGGTGGCGGGCGGAGAGGACATAATCTGCAATCCTGGAGTCGTTGGTGGTCAACATGCCGCCGGTCCCGGTGGTGATGACCTTGGTGGCAAACATGCTGAAGACAGCCGCGTCGCAGAGGGCTCCCGCCTTCACTCCGTCGATCTGCGAGCCATGGGCGTGACTGCAGTCTTCGATGAGGAACAGCCCCTCCCGCTGGCAGTACTCCTTGATTGCGGAGAGCTCGGGGTTGATGTGGCCGGTGATGTGCACGAGGACCAGGCCGGCCGTGCGCCCGGTCCTGCTCGCCTCGATGGTCTCGAGGGTCGGCAGGAGTGAGCTCGTGCCGTTGTCGCAGAAGACAGGGGTACCGCCCGCCCAGAGCACCGCGTTCGCCGCGGAGATGAAGTTCAGGGTCGGGAGGATGACCTCCCTGTCCTCGACGCCGAAGTACTGGAAGAGCATCTGCAGCGTCTGGGAGCAGGAGCTCGTGCCCAGGGCGTGGGCCGTGCCCACGTAGTCCTTGAAGGCGGACTCGAACTCCCTGAGGTTCCTTCCCAGGACGAGCTGCCGCGAGAGGAGGATCTCCTTGATGTCGCGGAGGATGAGCGGGATGTCCGCTTCCGGGATGGTGGGTTTGACGTTGGGGATCATGGGAGTCTGGAGAGCAGCTCCGAGATGCCATCGGAGAGCCCCACCACGGGCTGCCATCCGAGCGTGGCTCTTGCCCTCGCGATATCGAAGTAGCGTGTCCGGTATCCCGGCCGCTCGTCCACGACGACGTTCACGGGCGCATCGAGCTTCTCCTCGATGATGCGCGCGCAGTGGACGAGGCTCGTGGCCTGGCCGCTTCCGATGTTGATGACGGAGTCGAGGCCGCTGTCGCTGCTGGCGCAGAGCAGGATGGTCCTCGCCGCATCCGTCACGTGGACGAAGTCCATACCGAGCGTCGAGCTCGTCAGGGTGATTCTTCCGGTGGTGCGGGCAGACCGGCAGACGTTGTTGATGAAGCCTCCCCTGTCGAGGTGCGTGCCGGTGCCGAAGCCATAGACGTTCGAGAAGCGCAGGATCGTATGGGGGAGGCCTTTGACGATCTCCTCGCATGCCCACTTGAGCGACCCGTAGAGGTCGTCGGGAGTCGCAGCGTGGTGCTCGGCGATCGGGTTCGGAGGGCTCTTCGCGGTGCCGTAGACCGCGATGCTGGAGGAGAAGATGATGCGCTTCACACCGGCTTGTCTTGCGGCCTCGACCAGTCGATGGGTCAGGACGACGTTGCCCTCCATCGCCTCTCTGGGGTGCTGCTGGCAGTACCTGGCACCACCGCCGCCGGCGAGATGGATGATGCAGTCGACACCCTGGAGCCGTTCCACCAGCTCGGCCGTGCCCGGATTCTTCGTCTCCAGGACCCTCGCGTCGGGCACGAGCCGGTGGACCACGCTGCCGATGAAACCGCGGTGGCCGGTCAACAAGAGGGTCATGGGGGGTGACGCGACGGACGGAGTGTGTGCACTGGCGCTGAGCGATGGCCGTGAGCTCGCCCCTGTCATCGCGACCGCCCCCCCCTCGCGGCACCCGGAAGAGTGGTGACCGGGAGGTGACGGTACAAGTCACCCTTCAGCGCAGGGCCGGATGAGGCATGGGAGAAATGACGCCGCCCATTCGTGCAGGCCTCGTGTGAGCAAGCCTGCGCAGGGAAGACCCCCAGGGCAGGACACCCCGGTGGGGCTACGGTCCCTCCGGCCGTAGCTCCCTGCCGGGGGAAGGGGGCAGCTGTCGCCGTCGCAACGCCCAGCCCAGAGCGAGAAGCAGGCCGATGGCTGCGGGAGTGGAGCCACCCGCGGTGCAGGCTCCTGCTGCCTTCCCGCGGCCCCCCTTGCCGTCCGAGGCCTCCGGGGTACAGACGGAGTGGCCCTCCAACTGGGCGCACACCTCACTGGTGGCGCAGTCCGCTGCTGCCGTGCAGTGGACGCGGCACACTCCGGGCGTCCCCACGCAGGCGGCATTGCTCTGGCAAGCACGCTGTCCGCCAGCCGCGGCGGCCGCGTCACACGGCTCACCCAGCCTTGCAGCCGGCGTCCGGGAGACGTCCGGCTCCTCCCCGCGCTCCTCGACCTGCGGATCCTGGTCGGGGGGAACGGGCGGCACCTCCTCAGGCGGCTGCGCGTCGGGCCCGCCCACCCGCACCCACTGCCCCACGGAGGGGACGCCTTGGGTGTTGACGAGGAAGAGCAGGTAGAACCCCGGAGTGGCGAGGTTGGCGTTGGCGGGCGCAGTGACGCGCAAACCGCCTGCCTCCCTGGAGAAGCCGAGCTTGTTGAGGCGCTGGTCCTGGTTGAAGGCATGCGTCGACGAGCCGGGCCGGATCCACGTCACCTGCGCGATGGAGGCCGCGTCCGGGGTGCCGACGGTGAAGGACTCCCCGTAGCGCACCGAGGGGGGCGACGAGGTGATGGTGGGACGCGGGCCCCTGAAGAGGTAGGGCGGAGAGAAGATCTGCGCGTCCATGATCTCCTGGCCACCCACGGAGAGGACGCGGGCATCCGGCAGGAGCACGGCACTCGAGTGATAGCCGCGGTACTGCAGGTCGGGCGCGAGCTTGGTGAAGGTCTCGGTGGCCGGGTCCCACAGCTCGGGGGTGTGGACAGGGCTGCCGTCGTCGTTCTTGCCGGGCCCACTGCTGCCGCCCGTCACCAGCACCTTGCCGTCGGGCAGCAGCGTCATGTTGTGCTGCTGGCGCGGCTGGGCCATGGGCTGCACGATGCGCCAGGCGGGAGAAGAAGCGTTGAGGTCGATGACCTCCACGGTCGGGGTGCCTTCCCCGCCCTCGCTGCCCCCGCTGATCATCACCTTGCCCGGCTCGTACATCACCGCGCTGCCGTGACTCCTCTCCCCGTAGTGACTGGTCGCCACGGGCATCCAGGCGCCCAGGCCCGAGGTGTCCAGGTACGCGGTCTCCGGCTCCGTCCCCGCCTTGAACACCTTTCCGTTGGGCGCGACGAACATCCACGGGTACGTCTCCATCACCAGCTGGGCCCCGGTGAGGTCGCGCCAGGCGTTCTTGTCGGGTTGCCACACCTGCGGCAGCCGGTTCTCTCCCACGCGCTGCGCAGTGGCCGTCCCCGCGATGACCAGCATCTCCCCGTTGGAGAGGGCCGTGGTCGTCGGGTAGTAGCGTCCCGCGTTCATCTCAGGCAGCCGCGTCCAGGTGCCGGTCTCGGGGTCGTAGATGCCCGCTTCCTTCGGTCCCACGTCGGTCTTGATGTACCCGCCCGCCACCAGCAGGCGCCCGTCGGCGAGCATGGCGTGGCCGGAGCAGAAGGAATTGAAGCCGGGGTGGGGGACCTCCGTGCGTGCTCCGGTGAGAGGGTCCCAGAGGTTGAACGGCAAGAGGTCCCGCTCCGTCCAGGTGAGCACCTTGCCGTTGGGGAGCACCGCGCTGTGCGTGCCCGTGTCGGGCCAGGGCAGCAGAGGGCTCCACTGCCCCACCTCAGAGGGCGCCCCCTGACCCCAAGCAGAGGCGCACGTCAGAAGCGCGAGTGACAGCAGCAGCCGAGGGCCTGCGCGGCTGCGCGCTCTTTCCCCCTGGGTCGCCTCGAGCATCTGCACCTCCAAGTCGCATCGCTGGTGGGAATCACCAGCTTCTCCTCACTCGTGCGTGAGCGCCGCCGTGCGCGAGGGCACACGCCTCCCGAACGCAGCGGATGGATGCGGCCGGGGCGCGGTGCTGGGCTCCCGGTGCGCGAGCACAGGCAGCCCCCGGCGGGACGCTCTCCACGCGGCGCGAGACGCCGCTGCTGTGTGCTGCAGGCCGTGTACCACCCAGTCCCCTGCCCGCCAGTCGTGGAGGAGGCGAGAGGCAACGACGGCCCTCCTGGCCCTCCAGGCAGGACGGGCAACAGCCAGGGCTGCTCCGGCCCGCCTCTTGCGCGGCAAGGGCCTTCCCTCTTCCGGCGGCGGGAGCCGCACTGGAGAGAGGAGGCGCCCCGGTGTGGCGCGCACCGGAGCGAGGGTGGGCAACGACCCTACCGAGCAAGCCCCGGGAGGAGGCCTCCAGGCTCCCTCCCTTTGGCTCATACAGGCCGGTCAGACGCGGCAGCTGGCAACGCGGGCGCCGGCCTGTGTGCCGCCAATCACGCCGTGTCGACCATGGACCAACTGGGGATGGGGTGGGCCTCGTGTAAGCCCGCTCCATGGGACAGCGTGCGCCCTCGCGGGGCTGCCGATGAGCGCGTCCAGGGCTGCCACGGCGCTGCTCGTGCTTGCGGTGAGCAGCTGCACGGGGAGGTGCGCCGAGCGCCCGCTGGTGCTCGCTCCCGGCAATGTGCGCCGCTGCGAGGTGGACCTCGGAGGGACCGGCCTCTTCCAGCTCGGGGGCCTGGGCGCGCGTGCCCACGTGCTCGCGGTCGGGGAGGAGCGCAGCCTGGGTCCGGGGGCGCAGGCCCAGCCGGGCGACGTGCTGCTGCAGAACGCGCGTGTGCGCTTCGTCATCCAGCAGCCGGGGCGCTACCTCGGGCCGGTGCCCTACGGCGGCGCCCTCATCGACGCGGATCTCCAGCGGCCGCCGGGCGAGCCGGGGCGCGACGTCTTCGGCAAGCTGGGCCTCTTCTACAACTTCGGCCGCACCGTCGCGCCCGAGGCGGTGGAGGTGCTCGCGAGCGGCGAGGACGGCGGCCCCGTCGTGGTGGCGGCCACCGGCAACGACGTCGTCAACGAATACCTGGACCTGGAGACGCAGCTCGTCGCCTTCTTCGGGCGGCGGGTGACGTTCGCCACGCGGCCCAACGTGCCACGCCCGCTGCGCATCACCACCTACTACGTGCTGTCTCCGGAAGAGAGCCGGCTGCGCATCCTCAGCGCGCTGTGCAACGAGGGCGAGGAGACGCTCGCGCTCGCCATGGGGGACTTCATCGACCAGAGCGGGCCCTCGGAGTTCTTCGCACCAGGGGCCTGCGGCGGGCTCGGGCTCACCGACTGTCCCGTCTTCTCCTTCGGCTGGTTTGGCTTCCAGGGCGAGGGCGTCGCCTACGGCTACCGGACGTACGACCTGGACGCTCCGCGCGAGGCGGTGAGAGCCAGCGTCTTCGGCAACTACGCGGGAGTGGGAGGCATCCTCGCGAGCGGGCGCGACGTGGCGGGGGTGCTCACGTGGCTGGGGGAGCGCGAGCGCAACCGGCCTGGGACGCTGGAGGTGAGGCCGGGAGAGCCCGCGCTCTACCTGCGTGACTTCATCGTGGGCACGGACCTCGCGGACGTGTCCTCTACCTGGGCGCGCCTGACGGGCCTGCCCACGGGACGGCTGGAGGTGCGCGTGCGCGGGCCCGGCGACGTTCCCCCGCCCATCGGCACCCGTGTGGCGGTGATGTCGGAAGGCGCGGGTGCAATGCTGACACTCGCCATCCCGGACGCGGAGGGGCGCTCGGTGCTGGAGGTGGCTCCGGGCCGCTACACGCTGATGGCGGGCCGCGCGGGGGGCAACGTGGAGGCGCAGGCCACGGTGCAGGTGGCGGCGCAGCGGACCACGCGGGCTGCGCTGGAGGTGCCCCTGCCGCGGCGCCTCACCGTCCAGGTGCGCGACCCGGCCGGGGCGCCCATGCCGGCCAAGGTGGTGGTGCGGTGCGAGGCAGGCCCCTGTCCCCGCCCGGACCTGCGGCTGGGAGACGTGGAGAAGCTGCCCGACGACGTGCGCGCCGTGGCCTTCGTTCCGCCGGAGGGCACGGTGGTGGTGCTCCTGCCTCCCGGGGCCTACCGGGTGCAGGTGACGCGCGGGCCGGAGTTCAGCGCGTGGCCGGACACCTTCCCCAACGTGCTCGCACCGGCGGACCTCACTCAGGGCGACGTCACCCTCACCGCCATGCTCGCCCGGGTGGTGGACACCTCCGGATGGATGAGCGCGGACCTCCACGTCCACGCCGTCAACAGCTCCGACAGCACGCTGCCCAACCTGGAGCGCGTGCGGAGCTTCCTCGCGGAGGGGGTGGACGTGTTGGTCTCCACCGACCATGACGTGGTGACGGACTACGCGCCCGTCATCCAGGCGCTCGGGGCCGGGGCCTTCCTCGCCTCCGTCACAGGCGACGAGGTGACGACACCGGCCTACGGCCACTTCAACGCCTTCCCGTTCCCCCACAGGGACACGCCCACCGGTGGTGCGTACGACTGGTTCGAGGGAGGGTTCGCCCAGCGCCTCTCCCAGCTCTTCCCGGGCCTTCGCGCCGTCGCCCCTGGAGTGGTGGTCCAGCTCAACCACCCTCGCGGCCTCCTCGGCGCGCTCTCCCTGCTCCGCGTGGATACCCTCACCAGCGCCAGCCACGCGGACCCCGCTGCGCTGCGCATGGCCCCCGCCCCCGACGCCACCCCGGCGGACACGCGCCTCTTCAGCGACGACTACGACGCCTTCGAGGTGGCCCTCGGCTTCACCCCCTCCTTCGCGCTGCTCAACGACTGGATGACCTTCCTCAGCCGAGGCCTGCGGCGGACGGCCACCGGCGTCTCCGACTCGCACACCGCGCTCCGCACCGTGGGCGGCTACTCGCGCACGTACGTGGA